>JADGBZ010000074.1 GCA_015231175.1 Magnetococcales bacterium
CTCCGTTGACTGGATCGCCGCCGTCGCACCCCACGCCCCCTCCTGTCGCTCCACCCGCTCCATCGCCCACGCCACCACCCGCACCCCCCGTCAATCTGAGCAAGGTGACCCTGGAGAAGAGGGGCGCCAGCGTCAGCCTGGAGAAAAAAAGTGCGGGCTTTGGCCAGATCCGCATCAACCTGAACTGGTCGAGAGCCGCCCCGGTGTCACGCGGTTTCTTCAGCCGCCAGGCCAAGGGGATCGACTTGGATTTAGGTTGTTTTGTCGAATTGAACGATGGCCTCAAAACGGCCATCCAGGCATTGGGCAATCGGTTCGGCTCCCTGACGGAACCCCCTTTCATCCAACTCTCCGGCGATGACCGCACGGGCGCAAACGAAGGGGGTGAAAATATGTTGATCGATGGGAATAAATGGAGTAGAATCAAAAAAGTCCTCATTTACGCCTTCATCTACGAAGGTGCCCCGAACTGGAATGCTACCGACGGCGTGGTGACGGTTTATATCCAGAATGAACCCCCGCTTGAGGTGCGCCTGACCCATGGCCGCGATCACTGTGCCATGTGCGCCATTGCCGTCCTGGAAAATGTCCAGGGGGCGATCAAGGTCACAAAACTCGCCGAATATTTCCGTGGGCAAAGCGATATGGACCAGGCCTACGGATGGGGCTTCCAGTGGCGTGCCGGAAACAAGGACTGATGGGCTGGTGATACCGACAGGAAACATACAACAAGGAAAGTGCGAGGTGATATATGGGTTTTTTTGACGATCTCAAAGCCAAGGCGCAACAGATGCAATCCTCTGTCGCTACCGAAATGACCAAATTTCGTAACCGTGACCTGATGGAAGCCGTCATGGCCGGATGCGCCCTGGTGGCGGCGGCTGATGGCAATGCCTCCTCGGAAGAGAAACAAAAAATGATGGGTTTCATTCGCAACTCGGAAGCCCTCAAACACTACGACATGAACGTCGTGATCAACTCCTTCCAGCAACACATCGGCAAACTGGAGTTCGACTATGCCCTGGGCAAGGCGGAAGCCCTGAAAGTGATCAGCAAAATTGCCAAAAAAACCGATGAATCCAGGCTCCTGGTGCGGGTGTGCTGCGTCATTGGCGCCTCGGATGGCCATTTTGACGATCAGGAAAAAAAAGTGGTTCGCGAAATCTGCCGGGAACTCGGTCTGCCCCCTGCCGATTTTGACCTCTGAACAGATGAACCGTCCAAACCATCCGACCCGAACCGGTCGGAGAATCAAGGGCAGAAGGTAACTATTCACCGCCCGGTCACGCATCGGGGTCCAGGGGGCTGGCTCCCTGGCAGATCCAGGACAGAGTCCTGGTGGGGTTCGGGGCGAAGCCCTGACAAAGGCTTTCATATCCAGGCTTTTCTTGAAACGGTGCTGACATAGTTACGGCAGAAGCAACGGAAGAAGAGTCCGTCACCCAACAGGCAATTACCAAACGGGAGGAAATCCATGAGTGTCAGTTTGAGCAAGGGAGGGAATGTCTCCCTCAGCAAGGAAGAGCCGGGCCTGACCCAAATTTTGGTGGGTCTGGGTTGGGATGCCCGGGCGACTGATGGCGCCGATTTCGACCTTGATGCCAGCGCCTTCCTGCTGAAAGCCGATGGCAAAGTTCGCGCTGACAGCGATTTTGTCTTCTACAACAACATGCGCAGCACAGATGGCAGTGTCGAGCATGTTGGAGACAACCGTACCGGGGCCGGCGAAGGGGATGACGAGTCCCTCAAAATTGATCTCGCCAAGGTGCCGACCGAGGTCCAGAAGATCGTCTTCTCCGTCACCATCCACGAAGCGGATGTCCGGAAACAAAACTTTGGCATGGTTCGCAATGCGTTCATCCGCGTCGTCAACGACGCCAACGCCCGGGAGATCACCCGTTATGATCTCTCCGAAGATGCATCCACGGAAACTGCCATGGTTTTTGGCGAGGTCTACCGGAATAACACCGAGTGGAAATTCCGCGCCGTCGGCCAGGGGTTTGCCGGTGGTCTGGGGCCTATGGCCAAAAGCTTTGGCGTCAACGTGGGTTGAGTGCCTCAGGGGAAGGGGATCCCGTGGTTCCCTTCCCCGCATCGTTGTTCGCTGAAATTGACGGGGTTTGTTCATGGAACATTTTGGCTTTCCGCTGGAAACGATCTCTATTTTTGTTGGCGTGATCGTGGTGTCGCTCTATATGGATCTGCACGCACATCCCCAGGATAAGGAGATCACCTTCCGCGACGCGGTTCTCTGGTCCGGTTTTTGGGTCTGTGTCGCTCTGGGTTTTTATGTCTACCTGTACCTGAAATTTGACAAATCCTGGGCCAATCTCTACCTGGCCGGATACGTGCTGGAAAAATCGCTTTCGGTGGACAACCTGATGGTGTTCATCGCCATCTTTTCCAGCTTTGCCATCCATGGCGCCATGCAGCACCGGATCCTCTACTACGGCATCATCGGAGCCTTGGCGTTTCGAGCCATCTTCGTCCTGGCCGGCACCTCCCTTTTTGCCATGAGCTCCTGGGTGGAGTACGTCTTTGCCGCCATCGTTGCCTGGAGCGGCTGGAAAATGCTCACTGCGGAACAGGCCGAGAAGGAGATCAAGGATTACTCCCACCACTGGTCGGTCACCATGACCGAAAAGGTGCTGCCGGTTTTTCCGCGCCTGCACGGTGGACGGTTTTTTCTCAGCAAAAAGGAGGTTGAACAGGCCAAGCAATCCGATGCGACGATCAGCGTAACGCGACCTGCGGCCCTCTATGCCACGCCGGCCTTGCTGTGTCTCATGGCCATCGAGACATCCGATGTGATGTTTGCTTTCGATTCGGTGCCTGCGGTTATTGCCGTCACCCGGGAGCCGCTTCTGGTCTATGCAGCCATGATCTTTGCCATCCTTGGCCTGCGGTCGTTGTATTTCGTTCTGGCCGCCCTGACCAAATATTTGGTGCATCTGTCCAAAGCCGTCATTGCCCTGCTGTTTTTCATAGCCGGCAAACTGGCCCTGACGGCCACCAATCATATCTTCCACTGGCCTGGATTTGACATCTCCCCCAATGCCAGCCTGCTGGTGGTCGTAGGCGTGTTGGGGCTGGGCGTTCTGGCCTCGTTCATCTGGCCGGAAAAAGATGACTCAAAAACCGGGTAGCCGCCCGGCGCCAGTGGTTCAACCGTGTTGATTTGACGTGCAGAAAGGTTCCAATGCTCCGGGAATGGCTGAGCCATGAGTCGGGGTTCAGGGGGCTGGCTCTCAGGCTCAGTCCAGGGCGGCGCTCTGGTGGGTTTCGGGGCGAAGCCCTGTCAAAGGCTTTCATATCCAGGCTTTTCTTGCAAGGGTGCTGAATGGTTGCAAAAGGCGAAGCCCTGTCAAAGGCTTTCATATCCAAGCTCTTCTTGCAAGGGTGCTGAATGGGTGCAAAGCTGGTTGCAAAGCTGGTTGCAAAGCTGGCTGGTGTCCTGTTCGTTACGGTGGGACTTTTTCCATTGCCGACACAGGCCAAGACTCTCTACCAGTGTGGCAATGAACAGGGTGGGTATGAGCTGAGCAGTGAGCCCTGCAAGGCGGCTCCTGCTCCGTCCGGTGTTGTGAAGCTGCCGGGGTCAGCGCAACCCCAGCCGCGAAAAGCCGCGCCACCGGGTGTTTTTCCACAGGAGGAGTCGGAACCACAAACGGCTTCCGAACCGGAAAAAAAGGGTTCCCCGACCGGCAAGAAGGGTGAGGCACACGCCAAAAAGTCCGATTCTGCCATCCAAAAAGCCAAAGAGCTGTCCAGTTCCGCCACCGGGCTCATGGCGGCAGGCAACAACGGGGGCGCCATCGCCGCCCTTGAGGAGGCTTGGCGGCTCAATCCAAAAAATCCGATTGTCCTGCTCAACCTGGGCGTGGCTCACAATCGCAACGGAAACTGGACCCGGGCCAGAACCTACTACCAGCAGGCCATGGAGTTTGAATACCGAAAGAAGGCTCGGGAGGGTGTCGAAACCAAAATCACCAATCCCCACAGCCTTAACTATGGCAAAAGCCTGATCGATGTTGTTCTCGACAGTTGGAATCGGGGACAACCAAGAGAAGAAGTCTTTGAGTTGAAAGGGAGTCCAATCAAGGGAAAGGATCTTTACGACTCTTTTTGCGCCAACCAGTGCCACCAGGCGCATGGCTGGGGTACCACGCAAGGGGAGTTGCCGCAGATTTCCGGTCAGCATGCTCCGGTGTTGCTCAGGCAGTGGCTCGATATTGTGAAAAAAAATCGCGAGACGCCCAGCATGAGCCGTCACGCCCAGGTGGATGCCATGGGTGGCGAGCAGGCCATGGCCGATGTGACGGCCTATATCGCAAGGTTGCCCATGACCCCTTTTCATGGTCAAGGACCAGGGACGGAACTGCTTATGGGAAAAAATCTTTATCATGACCATTGCGCACGTTGTCATGGCCAGACGGGGGAGGGAGATGGCCCCAACCTTGTCCCACGGATCCAGGGGCAACACCATGCCTACATGGCGCGGCAGTACGGGATGATGCGCAGTGGCCAGCATCACGCGCTGCACCCTCTCAAGGCGTTGCAGTTGCATGACCTGACCGATGAGCATATCCGGGGTATCCTGGATTATGTGTCGCGTTTTTCGGTCGATACGGGGTTGTTGGCGCCGAAATAAAGGTAACTATTCCGCAACTATCCACCACTTGGCAACGAAGCGGGGTCCAGGGGGCTGGCTCCCTGGCAGGTCCAGGACAGAGTCCTGGTGGGGTTCGGGGCGAAGCCCTGACAAAGGCTTTCATATCCAAGCCTTTCCTGAAAGGGTGCTGAATAGTTACACTATTCCAAGTTTTTCTTGTCACTTCAGTAAGGTTGTTACATACTTGAACAGTTGCACAGGGCTGACCGGTTCCCGGTTACAGACGATCTGCACATCCAGGGCGGCGGCGGCGCTGCCGAGGAACAAGGCCAGTTCCGGACTCAATCCCCCCCCTATCGCCAAGCCAGCCAAAGAGAGAAAGGCATCACCAGCGCCAATATTGTCCACCACCCGGGTGGCAAGGGCCGGAACACGATAGGTGGAGGCGGTCTTCGTATTCAGCATCATGGCCCCCACCGATCCCATGGTGATGGCGATCTGTTCGGCCTTGACCCGCTGACCGATCTGCAACGTGACCTGTTCCAAAGGGTCATGACGGTTGTGGGCGGCTTGGCGTACCTCAGGTTCGTTGAGGGAGACAAAGTCGGCGCGGGGATAGCGGGTGATGGCGTGATAGCCCCGACTGCCGCTGTTGATCTGGGTGTTGACCGCCAAAAAACGGGCGGAAGCACAAATCGCCTCGATCATGGCGGCGGAGATGAAACCATTGCCATAATCCGGAACGATCACAACGTCATAGGTGTGGGCGTGGGTCTGGATCCAGGCGAGAATTTGTTCTTCAATCCTGGGGGTCAGGGGGTTTGGGTCATAAAAATAGACCTCGAACAACTTGCGGGCATCTACGTCCACAAAACGGCGTTTGACCAGTGTCTGGGATTGCTCATAATAAAAAAAAGCGGGGCGCACACGCTCTTCGAGACGGGAGCGGATGAATGGCTCGTGATGATCGTTGCGGCCAAGACCAGTCAACAAAGTGACCTCGGCGGCAAATCCAGCCAGGTGATTGGCAATGGCCAGAGAACCGCCGGCAAATTGTTCCATGGAGTCAAAACGAACCGCCAGAACGTCTGGACTTTTGCCGGTGATGCCCATCGAGGTGGAGTAGCAATATTCATCGACAATGGCCTCGCCCACCACCAAAACCTTCAATTTTTCCAGGGAGAGAATTTGGTCGATAATGGCCCCGGATTGATATCGGGAACGAAAATTTTGGAGAAACTCCTTGGTCGATGCGGGAAACAGGTCAAAGTGCTCATTGAGCAGACTGGTGGAACTGAAAACGATCTCATCAGTATAGAAAACGCGCCCGCCGAAACTCTCCACGGCCTTTTGTTCGATGACAATGTTGCCGGTGATGTCATCCTGGGCCGCCTGGTAATCCTGCCCTTTGACGTAGACGTTGGGCTGAATCAGGTTGATGACCGGCACGGCTGTGACATCATGGTTGATGGCTACGTAGTCCACACACTCCAGAGAGGCCAGATTTTCTGCCCGCAAGTCGTGATGGAAGACCGGTCGTCCCGGCCCTTTGTTGACAAAGGGGTTGGCGGTGACGGTCACCAGGAGACAATCCCCCTCTTCACGGGCGCGCCGCAGGTGGCGGATATGTCCGGGATGCAACAGATCGAAAGTGCCGTGGCACAGAACCACGATACGGCCCAGCTTTTTCAATTCAGTCGCTTTTTGGCCCAGGTCGTTCAGGGAGAGAATTTTGTCGCCAATAGCCATGATCTTCTCTTTTTGCGGGTACGGGGGAGTGCGGCTCGACTTGTAAACATTTTGCATCCCCGGTTTGGGGGTGCGGAGCGGATATGAAAACGCAAGATTCAAGCCAAGACTATTCAGCACCTATCGTCTTTTTCTTCGATGCGTTCCACGACAAAGCCGGCATCTTCGATCAGACTCACCGTCTTTTTTGTCGTATCTCCGCCGGTGTTGAGATACCCCTCGCTGAAAACGGCATTGGCCGGATAAAGCGCCAGGGTTTCCAGGGAGCGCAGGTTGCTTTCGCGGCCTCCGGCGGCGCGGATCTCGGCATCCGGGTTGGTCAGACGAAACAGGGCCAGAACCCGCAGGCAATATTGTGGCGTCAGGGCGTTGATGACCCCCAGACGCGCCCCTTCGATGTGGACATAAAAGTTGACTGGAATGGAGCGTGCTTGCAGGCGGCGCAATGTCATGGCCACCTCCAACACTTCGGCAGGCGTTTCGCCCATGCCGATGATGATGCCGCTGCACACTTCCAACCCCACTTTGCGGGCGTTTTCCAGGGTGTGCAGACGATCCGCATAGCCGTGGCTGGTGCAAATGGCGCCGTAGTGGTTTTCAGCCGTGTTCAGGTTGTGATTGTAGCGGTCCAAGCCGGCTTCTTTCAGGGTTTTTGCCATCTTTTCATCGATGAACCCTGCCGAGAGGCACACTTCCACGGGCCATTGCGCCTTGATCTGACGCACCAGACCGGCCATGTGGTCAACCCGGTTTTCGGTGGGACCACGACCCGAGAGGACAATACAGTAGCGAAACGCCCCGGCCTCCCAGGTTTTTTTGGCCCCGACCAGGATCTCCTCATCGGGTTTGAGGTGGAATTTGGTGATTTTGGCTTCGCTGCCGGCGGCTTGTGCGCAGTAGTTGCAGTCTTCCGGACAATAGCCGTTTTGGACATTATTCAAAATTTGCACCCGCACATAGCGCCCAAAATAGCGGGCACGGACTTGATAGGCCGCATGCATGAGGGGCAGCAACTCCAGGTTTGGATCGGTCAGAATGCGCATGGCGGCATCGGCGGGAATCGTTTCTCCTGCCAGGGCGAGGCGTGTCATCTCGTCGTAAAAAGCGTCGTGCATAAGGTCAATTTCCTTGGCGAAAGTGGCCATACAAAATGTGGTGGGTTATGGAGAAGCCGGGGTTCGGATTGCCGTGGCACAGGAGGCGGCGCATTTGGCCGGCTGTGGCGGGTTGGTGGTTGTGGGCGGCCTGGTGGGCGCCGAGTGCTTTCAACTCCTGCAAAAAGGCCCATGGGTTCGGGTGCTGTTGGGTGATGCGTTCTTCGGTCACCTGGCCTTGGCCAGTTGTGGGCCACATGGCCTGCAACTGATCGCTGGATGGATAGTGGGGTGTGCCGCAGGTCATGGCTGACTGGTCACAAAGGTGGCGCCACTCCTGGAATGTCTCCTGGCCCAGCGTGGAAAACATCAGCCATCCGCCGGGATTCAGCAGTGCGGCGAGGCGATGCAGGGCGGTTGGGAGGTTGTCGAACCATTGCACGGTCATGCTGGAGGTGATGAGATCCCACCCGGCGTTGACGGCGGGATATTCGCCATCCATGGTTGCGAAATGGGCCTGATTGGATGGGATTTGCAGAGTGTTGCGGCAGCGGAGGAGCATGGGGTGGGCGATATCGGTCAGGAGGATGCGGCTGTCGGGCCAGTGCTTGTGCAGGTGGACGCTGAGGAAGCCGGAGCCGCAGCCCAGTTCCAGAATGTAGGGTCTGGGTGGCAGGTCTAAATTGTGGAGATGTCTGGCGAGATTGTTGGCGACCTGGAGTTGGACTTTCGCCTGGGTGTGGTAGGTGGAGGCGGTGGAGAAGGCCGTCGTGATTTTTTGTTTGCGCAAGAAAGGGTTCATAAAAAAAAACGATTGAAAGACTGGGATGGAGGTCCAGGAAGAAGGGCTGCGCCCTTCCTCCTGGTGGGGTTTGGGGCGAAGCCCCAATGAAATATCATTCCATAAAAAAAACGATTGAAAGACTGGGATGGAGGTCCAGGAGGAAGGGCTGCGCCCTTCCTCCTGGTGGGGTTTGGGGCGAAGCCCCAATGAAATATCATTCCATCTTTGTTTCTCATAAGATTAAAAATGCCATCCACTTCGAGATGTTCGCTTTTCCCGGCTTTTCTGGGGCTTTGCCCCAGACCCCACTGGGGGATGAATCCCCCAGACCCCCTCTTTTTTTCAATCGTTTTCTTTTTTTGTTTTTTTGAGGAACTCTTCCAATTTTTCCACACACCAGGCCGGCTGTAGCAGCGGCAGCATGTGATGGCCATTTTCCAACCAGTGGCAACTCATTTTTTCGTGATCGGCAAAAAGTTGCCGTGTATGAGCGGGCAAAACCACGGCATCATCTGTGCCTGCCAGGGCGAGAATGGGCAGGGTCAATCCGGCCAGGAGATCCCGGTTATCCCACTTCTCCAGCCATTGCAGACCCAGGAGCAACCGGTTCTGATCGAGGGCGGCCATGGGGATGGGACCAAGATCCATGGGCAAGCCGGCTTTTTGGCGAAAATCCCGCAACAACGTTTCCGGATCCGTGCGGCAGCGGCTGGCCATGCCGTGTAAAATTTTGGGATGGACCCCATGTGCAAGACCGTCTCCCCGGCAAAAGCGCGTGAAGCCGTTGATGCTGACCAGACCCAGGCAATGGGTCATGGGCAGGCGTTCCTGGCGCATCTCTTCCAATAGCCAGAGAAACCCAAGGGAGTGGCCGATGCCCACCCAGGGGGTTGAGGGGATGTGCAGGGGGGTGGGGCTGGCAAAAAATCCCAGATCCGGCAACTGGTGACGCCACTCGGGAAGGCGGCGGGTCATGCCGCGCCACATGCCTGGACCCAATGCCCATCCATGCACCCACACCAGCTCCGGTTTCATGGGGAACTCTCGTGTCGAATGCGGGCCATTACCGGGGCCATCGCCTCCAGATTGGCCAGGTCGGTCTCCAGGTGGGCGGCACTCAGGGAAAAACGGATGCGACTGCTTCCGACCGGCACGGTGGGTGGGCGAATGGCCACCGCCAGCATACCAGAGGCCTCCAACCGGCGGGAGAGGAGCAGGGCCTGTGTCGCCGACCCGGTGATGAGGGGGATGATCTGGGTCGAAGAGAGCCCGGTATCCAGACCGGCGGCACGAAAGACCTGGCGCAAATGTGTGGCCCGGGCGAGCAGTTGTTGTCGCAGCGGCGCCATGGTTGGCAGCAGGTCCAGTGCGGCATCCATGGCGCCCAACACGGCAGGCGGCAGAGCTGTGGCGTAGATCAGGCCCCCACAGTGATTGACCAAAAAATCGACCAGCTCCCGGGAGCAGGCTGCATAGGCGCCAAAACTTCCCAACCCTTTGCTGAAGGTGCCCATGGCCAGATCCACCTGACCGGGAAAAGCCGCCGACAGGCCAAATCCATCCGGTCCCAGCACACCCGTGGCATGCGCCTCGTCCAGGTAGAGAAAAGCGTTATGGCGATTTTTTAACGCGACCAGCCCGGCCACATCGACCTGATCCCCATCCATGCTGAAAACAGTTTCAGAAAGGATGAAACGTGGTCCGGGTTTGTCACGATGCTGATTCAGCAGATCTTCCAGGTGATTCAGATCGGCGTGCCGGTAGCGGATCTGCCGCACGCCGGCGGCCCGACAGCCGTGGTGGATACTGGCATGATTGAGACGATCGGAAAAAACCAGGGGTTGGGCGCCCAGAATGTGGGGATCCAGCAAGGCCCCCAGAATGGCCACGTTGGCCTGGTAGCCGGAGTTGAAGAGCAGGGCGGAGGGGGATCTTTTGCCTGACGCCAGCTTTTGTTCCACCCCGGCAAACATCTCCAGATTGCCGGATACCAACCGCGAAGCGCGCGACCCGGCCCCCCAACGCGCCGCCCAGCTCTGACTGCGTTGGATCAATTCCGGATGTTCGGCCAATCCCAGGTAGTCGTTGGCAGAAAAATTGACCAACTCCTGACCATTGACCTGAACACGCCCTCCAGGCAGAGGGATTATGGAACGGAGAGCGCGCAGTTGGTCAGCCTTTTGGCGATGTTGGATGAATGCACGGTAGGATGTGTATGGCATGCAGGATCCTGATCGACAATAAAAAACGCAACCGAGACCGAGGCTGTCAACCCCCATGATATACTTGGTTGACAACTATGGCCATGCCGAATATTTACGTCAACAGGGCAGTCGCAGATCGCTTCTTGGGATTGGGGTCCAGGGAGCTGGCTCCCTGGCAGGTCAAGGGCAGCGCCCTTGCGGGTCAAGGGCAGCGCCCTTGCGGGGTTCGGGGCAGCGCCCCGTTTTGTTTTTGTGCGCCCCCCCCTTCTCCCAGGCCTTTTTTGCGCTGTTTGCAAAAAAGGCCCAGGGGGGCGGGCCATGGTCTGCCACCTGGCGCGTCTTTTTGCGCCAGATGGCAGACGTATTGCGGGTTTTTCGAGTCGTCACCATAGTCGTCACCATGTTTTTATGGTATATTTTTTGCTTAAAAGCAGCGCAGCCTGGAAAAGGTGTTTTGCCTTGCCGGCCCGCACGAGACGGGCACGGGAATCACTTCAAAAATACCGGGAGCAAAAATGCGTAAACGTGTTCACATGGTCCTGTCGGCGTTGATTCTGTCGCTCTACGGTGGTGGTTGCGGGGGGGGGGAAGGCGGAGGCAGTCCGGCTGTGACCACCGAAACCCCATCTGCCTCGACCTCTACACCGTCCACTTCTACCGGCTATTTTATCGATGCCCCCGTGCAGGGATTGGCCTATTCAACGCCGACCCAAAGTGGTAAAACCACCAGCCAGGGGGTTTATCTCTATGTTCCTGGGGAGATTGTGACGTTCAAGGTCGGTGATGTCGTGCTGGGAAGCGCCCCGGGGTCGTCCACTCCGATCAGTCCGATGCACCTTGGTGGAGCAGGAACCACGCGAAGCTCGCAGAAAGTTAAAAATATTGCGACCTTTCTCCAATCCCTTGACCCGAACAAAGGGGCGGGGGCTGCTTTGGTGATTTCCGATGCTGTCCACCAACAACTGACCTCAACCATCACATCGGCCAATACGGGCATTATCGCCAATCTGCTTGCAGATTTTAAATCCGGCAGTAATGTCAGCAGCTTCAACAGTGACCTCAGCAACATTGTGGCGGCCATTTCCGCCATCTCTCCGGGGTTGACTGTCGTTCCGGAAGCGACGGCCATGAGCAACATGGTGTCCTGTCTGGCGAAACAGGGTATCAGCGTTTTCTCCGGGGCCTACTCCGACGCCGCAAAGAGTTGGAACATGATTGTCAGTGGTGACAACAATTTTGTTATTGTTCTGCCTGATGGATCGATCAAGAGTGGAGTGGTTGACAATGTCAGTGGAGATTTGAGTATACCCAACCTGGATAAATCCTCGACGACACCATACGACGCTTCCGTCACAGGAAACATCAAGGAGGATGGTTCGGTCACGATCACATGGCTTCCCACCACGACATCAACCCCATCGACCACCGCAGCAACCCCCGTCTCCCTTGCCGGAAACCAATATTCGTTTGCAAGCACCTCACCCTACGCAGGAAAGTACACGGGCACGAGCACCAGCCTTTTGAAAGATGGAGGGGGTTCGCCTGTATCGGGATTGTGGTTCATGACAGTTGACGGGAACAACAACGTCGTCACCTCCTACCACGGCAACAGCAGCGTCGTCAATTCCTACGTTGGCGCCTCTGGAACGGTGAATGACAGCGGGGATTTTAAAATTGTTGGTGCAAGTGGTTCTGTTACGGGAACCATAGCCGCAGATGGTAAAGTTACCGGATCCGAGTTCAACACGGCGGGAACCAACGTCTTTACCTTCTCCGGACAAAAGGTAAGCATCAGCATGTCGCCCTGTCCGTAAAGGATTGAGCAACTGTTCGGCACCCTTTCAAGAAGAGCCTGGATATAAAAGCCTTGATCAGGGCTTCGCCCTGGCTCCACCAGGACACCATCTTGGGCTTTACCAGGGAGCTGGCTCCCTGGATCCCGATGCGTGACCGGGTGGTAAATGGTTACTCCGGTCGTTTGATCGTTTTTTGATGGGTGCTGAACAGATCCTTTTCTGTTAGAGTCATCGACTTTGAAGGTGCGGCAACGGCCAGTGGTGCATACCCTTTTTCGGGCATAGGGGGATACGTCTGTTGATTTCCCTTCGCGGTGACTCTTCTGATCGTGATGACCCCCTGGACGATCATTTCCGGGATGAGTGTGGCGTTTTTGGGGTGTATGACCACCCGGAGGCGGCCAATCTCGTCTATCTTGGGCTTTATGCACTCCAGCACCGGGGCCAGGAGTCGGCTGGCATTGTATCGGTGGAGGATCGCATTCTTCACATCAATCGTGGACGGGGTTTGGTGGCGGATGTTTTCAAGCGCCAGGATCTGGCGCGGCTACAGGGGCGTCAGGCCATTGGCCATGTCCGCTACTCCACTTCCGGAGGGAGTGCCAGCCAGCGCAATCTCCAACCTCTGGTCGTCGATACGGCTGACGGAGGGATGGCCATCGCTCATAACGGCAACCTGGTCAATGGGGTGCAAATGCGCCGCGATCTGGAACGCCGAGGGTCCATTTTTCAATCCACCATGGACACCGAAGTGATCGTCCATCTGACGGCCCTCTCCCGACGCCAGACCTTCTACGAACGGGTGACCGAAGCTCTCTACCAGGTGCGCGGCGCCTATGCCCTGGTGGCGATGAATGAACGGCGGCTTATTGGCGTGCGGGATCCGCATGGCATTCGGCCCCTGGTTCTGGGGCGCTTGGATAACCACGGGTGGGTTTTGTCGTCGGAGACCTGTGCCCTGGATTTGATCGGCGCCCGCTTCGAGCGCGACATCGAACCCGGCGAGATGGTCACCATTGGTCCGGAAGGGTTAAAATCCTACTATCCGTTTCCACGGCGATCCCGAAAATTGTGCGTTTTCGAGTACATCTACTTTGCCCGTCCCGATTCGGCCATCGATGGGGTCAATGTCTACGAAGCCCGCAAGCGCATCGGCGCCACCCTGGCCCGGGAACATCCTGTGACGGCGGACGTGGTGGTTCCGGTTCCGGACTCGGGCGTGCCGGCTGCGCTTGGGTTTGCCCAGGCCTCCGGGATTCCGTTTGAGTTGGGTATCATCCGCAACCACTACGTGGGGCGGACTTTCATCGAGCCCCAGCAATCGATCCGCCACTTTGGGGTCAAGATCAAGCTCAACAGTCCGCCGGGCTTTTTTGCCGGAAAACGGGTCGTTCTGGTCGATGATTCCGTCGTGCGTGGTACGACCAGCCGCAAGATTGTCAAAATGGTCCGGGCTGCCGGCGCGAGTGAAGTGCATCTGCGCATCTCTTCGCCACCCACGACCCACCCCTGCTTCTATGGCATCGACACCCCCAACCAGCAGGAGCTTTTGGCGGCCAACAACTCGGTGGCGCAGATGTGTGCCTACATTGAAGCCGATTCCCTGGCCTTTGTCTCCCTGGATGGGTTGTACCAGTCGGTCAATGGCAGCGCCGACGGCTATTGCGATGCCTGTTTTTCAGGAAACTATCCCATTCCTTCTCCGAGAATAGAAAAAGAGGATACGCGGCTGACTCTGCTCCAGGAGTCCTGACCCCTTCTTCCTTTCCCCTTTCGTTTTTTTCTCAGGCATAAATCCTGCATATCTCTAACGACCGCACTCTCGTTCGGCTGTAGTCGTCAATGATTTGTCAGGGGAATGGGCATGTCTGATATGGGTTTGTTGGGGGCGACCGGGGCGTTTAAAAAAAATCTGCTGGAATTGCGCCAACGCCGTCAGGAGATCATCACCAGCAATGTAGCCAATGTGGATACCCCTGGCTACAAAGCGCGCCGCCTGGACTTTGAGGCGGAGCTGGCCGAAGCCATGCCACCGCCGCCCGGCGAGTTGGCGCTGGCCCGGACCGATGGCCGACATCTGCCGACAACTGACTTTACGGCGGCGTCCGGAAACCTGCAAGAGGTGGAGGGTGCGATCGCCAAGGGCGACGGGAACACCGTGGATATCGAACAGGAGATGTCCAGGCAGACCGCCAACCAGCTGCTCTACAACTATGCTGCGCAATCCATGGCCGGGCAGATCAGCCGGTTGCGCATGGTGATCGATGCCGGCAAGTAGGGTGTGACCGCACCGGTTTGAACGAAGAGAAGGAGGACGCAGGATGGATTTCTTGAATTCGTTTCGTGTGACGGCCTCCGGTCTGGCAGCCCAACGCCTGCGGCTGAACCTGATCGCCGAGAATGTTGCCAACGCCCAGACGACACGAACTCCCGAGGGGGGGCCATATAAACGGCGTGATCCGCATTTCATGGCGCGCCCTTTCGACGTGATGATGGACAAGGAGACGGCAGCCGGCTCCACAGGAGTCGCTGTGGATCGGGTTGTGGTGGATAATAACCCTCCCCGCATGCAGTACGATCCGACTCACCCGGATGCCAATGCGGATGGCTATGTGGCCATGCCCAATATCGATGTCATGACCGAGATGGTCAACATGATGTCGGCCAGTCGGAGTTATGAAGCCAATGTCTCCGTCTTGAATGCCACCAAGGCCATGGCAGTCAAGGCCTTGGAAATTGGACAATGACAATACACGAACAAGGATGAGCCATGAACATACAAGCCATTGATTCAAACAGCGCGATCATGTCGGGGGTCTCCTCCTTGTCATCGGCGTTCGAGACGCACGAGCCCAAGGGGAAAGGCAGTTTTTCGGAGATGTTGATCGATCAGATCAAGGAGACGGATCTGGCACAGAAAAGCGCCGATGATATGACACAACGGGCCTTGCTGGGTAATGCCGGGGTCGATCTGCACGATGCACAGATTGCATCGGCCAAGGCGGAGTTGGATATGCGCCTGCTGATTCAGGTGCGCAACAAGGCCCTGGAGGTGTATCGGGATGTGATGAGCATGTCGGTTTGATGGATCAGTTACCGGATTTTTTTGACGTGACCTATGGATAGAGTCGAGGCGACCCATGGCTGATAGAGGGAGTGATTCAACGACAACCGCCGAGGGCGAAGCTGAGCCGTGGAGCATCTCCCGATTCATGGAGCAACTGCCCCTGGCGGGCAAGAACGGCATTTTGATTGCAGCCATCGCGGCCATTATGGTTTTGGCCGCGATCATCTGGTTTGCATCCCGTCCGTCCTACAAGATGTTGTATTCCGGCATGCCGGAGGCCGAAGCGGCGCAGTTGGTGGAACAGCTTGACAAGATGAAGGTTCCCTATGAATTGGCCGATGGTGGCAAAACGGTTCGGGTGCCGCCGGACAAATTGACCCAGGTTCGCCTGGAGTTGGCCACTCTGGGAATACCCAAGACCAACGATGGGGTTGGCTACGAGATATTTGACAAGACCTCGCTGGGGGGATTGACCGACTTCATGAATCATGTCAACTACCAGCGCGCCTTGCAGGGGGAGCTGGAGCGGACGATCAAGAGTTTGTCGGCTGTCAAGAGTGCCCGGGTACACGTCGTTCTGCCGAAACGTTCCATGTTTGTCTCCGAGGAGCGCAAGGCGACGGCATCGATCACTGTGGAGTTGGCGCAACCCCTGACCGCATCCCAGATCGAGGGCATTGTCCATCTGGTGGCATCCGCCGTCGAGGGGTTGGATAAAACCAACATCACGGTCGTCGACCAGAAAGGGGCTCTCCTGGCTGGTGGACGTGAAGACTCACTCGACGGACGCATGGCGCCGGATCGCAGTCTGGGGTTGCAGTGGGAAAAAGAGAAGACCCTGGAAAAACGGGTGCAAACCATGCTCGACCGGATCCTGGGTCCGGACAAAAGCCTCATCCGGGTGACGGTCGATCTGGATCTGGCGCGGGTGGAGAGACAGGAGGAGTCCTTTGACCCGGATGGTCAGGTGACCCGGAGCGAAGAGGTCGTTACGGAACAGAGCAACGGAGTCTTTGGGAGTGGCGGCACGCCCGGTGTGCAACCCAATGATCCCAATAATACCAACACGGCTGGTGGTGGGGCCGGGTCCAAACAAAACCGCAATGTGGAGCGGGAACGGGTCAATTACGAGATTTCCAAGACCGTCAAACGGATCCAGGAGCCTGTTGGTGGGATCAAACGTTTGTCGGTGGCTGTGGTGGTGGATGGAACCTATACACCGGCGGAGAATTCCAAGGATCCGCCTGTATACCACCCCCGGGACGACAAAGAGGTGGAGAAGTTGACGGGTCTCATCAAGGAGGCCGTAGGGTTCCAGGCCAATCGTGGTGACACCATACAGGTGAGCAACACGCCGTTCGAGTCCATCAAGGTGCAGGATAACGAAATCAATCCTTGGCTGACGCCAGAGTTCCAATTGGAAATGGCCAAGTATGGCGTGTTTGGGCTGTTGGTCTTCCTGCTGGTCTTCTTCGTGATCCGGCCCATGGTCAAAACCCTGCTGATGCCGGAGAAGTTGGACGAGGATGCCCTGCCCGGGACCGTGGCGGATCTCGAACGGCGCCTGATGATGGAGGGTGTGGGAAGTTTGCCCTCGGATCAGCAAGCCAAAATGGTCATACCAGATCGCACCATGCAGTTGGCGCAGCAGTTGATCGCCGAGCATCAGGAGGAGGCGCGGGAGGTTCTGCGCTCCTGGATGAGTGAGGAGTGAAAAAAAACGTTTAAAAAACTGGGATGGAGGTCC
>JADGBZ010000075.1 GCA_015231175.1 Magnetococcales bacterium
GTGTCAGAGAAAATTTACGCCACATCAGGCAATTAGGTCAATGTCGGGCACCACCAAAAATTCTGGAACCTGTTCAATTTTATGTGCATATCCAATCTGTTGTGGACGGGTCAGACGGGCATCACCAACCCGGTGGCCGAAACGATGATCATGGCCCCATTTTCGATCCCACGTTCATTTACCTTCATCCTTGTCACCACTGCCGGCAATTGCCTTGACGCCACTGGTCGCAACATCCACGGTTGTTCCGACGACCTTGGCCCCGGCACCCACAGCCGTCGAGGCCACAGAAATCGCCGCATCCGTCACCGCCATCACCGCGCACCCCCCCAAAAACAATGTCAAAAACAAAACTGTCGCCAAATAGCGCATCGGAAACTCCCTGCAAACTTCCCGGAAACAATGGAGAGTAGAAACATGGGCCATGATCATCCTTTCGGCCATCGGAGCAAATTTTACCATCCAGGAAGGGGTAGCATCATTGCCCTGATTGACATAGGCCCGGTTTGGCAAGCAACCGCTTGCCAGGTTCTCCACTCAGGGAAGAGACCGAGCCGTGGCCGAGTCAACCACGAAAGACGATTCAGGGGAAGACCAAAAATGCCGATGGGGTCGTGATTGAGACATGAAAGCCTTTGTCAGGGCTTCGCCCCGAACCCCTGGGGTCGTGATTGGGACATGAAAGCCTTTGTCAGGGCTTCGCCCCGAACCCCTGGGGTCGTGATTGGGACATGAAAGCCTTTGTCAGGGCTTCGCCCCGAACCCCACCAGGAGGAAGGGCGCAGCCCTTCCTCCTGGACCTCCATCCCAGTTTTTCAACCGTTTTTTGGATCAAAACAGCAGCACGGAGATCAAATTGGAGTAATCATCCGTCCAGGGACGCGAGAGGGGGGGATTGTCCTGGTCGTTCAAGAGCGACCAGCCAAGCGGGTCAACCAGCTTTTCCACCGTGGCGGAACTCCAACTCATGGCGACCCAACGGGAAGGTTCGGCATCGGCACTCTCAGGCGGCGGATTGGCAAGCGACAGGGTTTGGGCACCGACAAAGCGGCCATTGGTCCACAAGGCGGTCGTCAAATCCAGGAAGCGGTTGGAAACATGAAACAGGATGAGACCATCAGGTCGCAGGGTGCGCCGATAAGCCCGCAGGGCCTCGGTGGTCAGCAGATGGATGGGAATGGAGTCGCTGTTGAAGGCATCCACCACCAAAAGGTCGTAGATCTGGTTTGGCATCTCCTCCAACGACAAACGGGCATCACCAAAACGGATCTGGATATCTCCCCGACTTTCGCGGAGATAGGAAAAGTGGTCACGGGCAATGGCGCCATCATCGGGATCCAGCTCAAAAAATGTCATGGATTGGCCAGGCCGGGCATAAGCGGCCAAACTGCCGGTGCCCAACCCCACGATGGCCATGTTGTGCAAAGAGATGGCCCCGCTCTCCAGTAAACGGCCCACAGGCGTGACGGGGTGATAGTAGAGTTGGGGTATGTTGCGACGCCGGGAGTCCAGCCACTGGGCGCCATGATAGGTGGATCCGTGTTTCAGGATCCTCCGGTCGTTCTTGGTAAAAATCTGATAGATTCCATAATGGTTGCGATGACGATAGGTCAAAGAACGATCCGGCGCCAAATCATCGGAGAAGGGGACGATCAAAACCACAGCCAGCAGGGTCAGGGCCAAAGGTCTGGGTTTGTCGCGCAACGCCGAAAAGATGAACAATGTGGGAACGGCCAGCAGCATGGAAAGCAGGTTTCCCTGAAGGGAGATCCCGTCAACGGAAAAGAGAGGCCATCCCAACAGAACCAACACCATGGCGGCAACCCAAAACCCATCACGAAAGTGCAGTGGCCGGGCAGCAGGATCCAGGGCCAGAGCCAATACCGCCAACAGCATGGCGCATGGATATTCGATCAGGACAGGAATGCCACTGGCCGGCACCAGCCAACCCACCAGAAGTGTGCCGGCAAATCCGCCCACAGCCACAGTCAGATAAAAACCGGTCATTTGTTGTGGATCCCGGGGGCGAAACCGGTGCAACTCACCCAGGCAGGCCATGCACAACAGAAAAAGAGTCAACAAGTGCAGAAAAATCGACAAAACAACAGACGCAAGATCGATACCTTTTATCTGAAGTAAAAACAGGAAAATTCCAACAGGAACAGCAAGATAGAACCTGGTTCGCAGCCACTCCGGATACCAGGGTCGGGCCTTGAAGGTAAGCCAGAAACTGCCCAGAAAAACTCCCAAAGGCAGCGTCCACAACAGTGGCACCGATGCCAGATCCATGGTGATCAGATTGGTGGTGGCCAAGTAAAGGGCATTACCAGCCGCTGACAACAAAAACCAGATCGAGCGTTCGCGTCCGAAAATTTTTCCAGTCGGTGCGGAAATGACCTCTTGTTGAGGCAAAGGGAAGCGGATGGGAAAAGCGGCCCATTGGACCAGGGTCAACAAGACATATCCCAGTTGCCAGACGGTGATTTGCTGGACCAGGGTGAGATGGGGTTCCACCAACAGTGGATAGGAGAACAGGGCGGCAAAAGCCCCCAGATTGGAAATTCCATAAAGGGAAAACGGGTTAGTGGCTTCAGGCAGGCCCGACGCCGCCAACCATTTTTGTGTCCCAACACCCAGGGTGGAGAGCGCCCAAAAAACCGGCCCGGTGGATAGAAACAGGGTCAGGAGAAGTCGGGGCAAAAAGGGGGTATCGGCGAGTTGTGGAACCGGGTGCAACAAGGTCGGCAGACCGGTGACCAGGGCGGGTATGGTCAGCAAAAGCAGCAGCAGATAGAGGTGGAACCACCTGCGGATTCCCAAAAGACGGATCCCCAGATGCACCGCCAGGTATCCCAGGATCAAAATGCCCTGGAAAAACACCACCGCCATGCTCCAGACCAAAAAACTGCCCCCAAAACGGGGCAGCAACGCCTTGGCGGCGATCAACTCCATCTGGAAAAGCAGAAAGGCGGCCCCAAAGGCAATTCCTTGCAGGGCAAAAAGCCGCATGCTCATCAAGCGGAACCGTTGGGTGTCAGCGTGGTCAAATCGGGAACGACGGCAATATCCACAGGAAAGGGATTGGACAAACCGGGCGCCACCACACCCAGAAAGGGCATGTTGACCGCCTGGGCAGAGGTGAAATCCGTGATGGAGTCGCCCAAAAACAGGGCCGCATCGGGTGAACACCCCTCCTGCGCCAAAATTCGGGACAAAATAACCGGCTTCGTCTCGGGCCCGCCAAAAATGCCACGAAAATGGTGCGCGATACCACGCCGGGTGACAATCTCCCGTACCTCCGATTGGGGGCCGGTCGAAACCACGTAGCAGGGATATTGCGCCGCATAACGTTCCAGAAAGGCCAGGGATCCGGCAATGGGCGGGGCAGAAACCGTGCGTTCCACCCCCTGCTCCACAAACAGGGCCACCTGGGCGGCCACGGCCCGGTCATCCAGGACCACGCCGAGAGCTTCGCGAAAAACACGGCGAATACGCTCCGGACGGAACACACCCTTGTGGCGATTCCAAACCGCCATGGCCCGCTCCTGCACGGCAACATCGTGGGCACGAAACAGATGGGCCAGGGCGGCATCCTTGACCGGGACAGAGTCGGCCAAAACGCCATCAAAATCGAAGAAAAAGATATGAAACAAGATGATGCATCCTGGCAGCAGAGACAAAATCTTTCATTTTACCCCTTTTGGAGCGGTCTCCGAGGTGGCACTGAGGCTGGCAATACCCACGGCGGCACTGACCGGCAACGAAATATGGGACGGGTCCGAAACTTCGTGGTCACGCGGATTGATACGGATCAGCACACCTCCCAGGCGTGCGGCGTAGGCCTCGGAGCGGTAGCGGATCGTGGGGACAGCCAAACCGGCTCCCAGCTCGATGATGGCGATACGTTGGTTGTTGGTCTGGATATCGTCCAGCCAACGGTGCAGGCGCTCCTCCTGTTGGGTGGTGCGGTGGCCAAGCCAGTCGCTGTCACCAAACATCAGGATATTGGGCCGGGCCAGGTGGTCGCAGCGCGGGCAACGTGGCAAAGGGTCCAGAGCGCGAAAGCGGGTTTCATCGACCTGGAGCTGAGTGGACGCCGCCGACCAGATCTCCTGGTGGCAAGGCGTCGTGCATTGCAGATGTTCGATGGAGCCGTGGCACTCTTCGATGCGCTCCGGATCGAAGCCGGCTTTTTGAAATTGATGATCCACATTGGAAGTCAGGACAAAGCCTCCCGCCGGCTTGGACTTGATCAGGGCAAGCAACCAGGCAAATCCGGCGTGGGGCTCGGTGCGCCGGTAGAGGTTGAGCCGGTGCCCGTAGAAAGCCCATGCCAAGTGAGGATCCTGACGGAACCATTGGGGATTGGCCATCTCTGCAAAGCTGAGTCCCTGACGGGCAAGAACGGGGTAGCTCTGCCAAAAGCCGGTATCGCCCCGAAAATCAGGCAAGCCGGAATCCACCCCCATGCCAGCCCCAGCCGTGATCAACAAGGCATCGGCCTCGGCGACGACACGGGCGGCGTTTCGATAGCGTGTGGCCAGGGACATTTCGTTCATGATGGATCGTGGACAAAACTGCCAATGGACTGGAAATAGGCCTGAATGCCAACGATCATCAGATCGTTGTGCCCGGCTCCGGGGATGATCAACAATTTTTTGCGCTGGGCAGGGGATTGTTCGGCCAGGGTATGCCCGTCGGTAACCGGGATGATCCAATCCTCCTCGCCGTGGATGATCAAAGTCGGAATGGTTGTCTTGCGCATTTTTTCCAGGTTGCCAAACCCCAACTCCTCGGGAACCTCGCCTTGAAACTGGCACCCCAATCTCTCCAGGAGGGGTATGGTGTGCGCGAAGCCGCTTTCCAGGATCAAGCCTGCCGGCGACGGTTGGCCATGTGCCGCAATCTCCAAGGCTGATGCGCTGCCGAGAGAGCGGCCCATGACGTAAACCCGAGGTGGGCGGATGCCGTAAGGCGCCAGGGTGGCAGAGAGGTTTTGGTATACGGCCAAGGCATCGGTCAACAGGGCTGTGCCCGAGGGGGCGCCGTCACTGTGGCCATAGCCGCGAAAATCCACCACCATCAAGGAGACACCCATGCCGGTATAAGCGGGCGCGATACCATCGTAATCGGCGGCGATCTCGCCATTCCCATGGAAATAGAGAATCAGAGGCGCATCGGGCGCGGCGATAAAAAGCCGACTTCCCAAACGGATCCGGGGTGTTACGGGAAGATGGAAGTCCAGCGTCGACGTGCCATCCCCGGACTGAAAATCACTGCGGCGGGGATGAAACATGACCCGCAGGACAGTCGGGTGGTCCAAGATGGTCTCGGACGGATCCAGATGCATCTGCTCGTAATCTCCGAGGCAGGGGGGGAAATATCGTCCAGCGTCCGGGGGCGATTCTGCCTGGATTGTGCGCAAGCCGCAACGAGAAATCAAAAGCCCACCCCTCCCAAACACCAACGCGGCAAAGGGGGCACGTCGTGGTACCGGTTGCGATCAGGATCCAGTGGATTTTATCGCTGCCAGGGAAGAATTCCCCGGCCTATGCGAAAGGCTGTTCTCCACACCCTTTTACAAAAACTCTATTTTTGGCCATGCAGGTCCGTTTATTGAATGTTTTCTTACATCATACTGCAATATTTTGCCTTTGATGTAAGTTAAAATTAAACACAGTCATATCGTTACAGACCCCACTGTTTATAAAATATTCATACAAACAAAACATTATAAGGATTAATTAAAAAAAAACAAATCAAATTTATAAACAATTAATTTGATAAGCATCATAAAAAAATTACTGTTTACAGAGTGATGTGGATTATGGTAGATATATGTGTTAGATGTAGTAAGGATATGAGGCGAGCGTTCTAAAGGTTAAAGATGGAGGTAATGTTGGAAGGAAGATATTATGATCTCAAAAATGAGAGAGATGCACTGTTGCAAGGAATGGCTCTTTCCGAGGATGTATATGGTCAACCTCCTGACAAAAAACTATTGTTGGCTCATGGCTTCCCGCTGTCAGATGATATAATAGATGGATTTATAAGGTCAGGGATTAAAAAAATAAAAGCACATCATTTGTTTGCAAAAAAAATTTATAAATCCATTAATGAAGTTGAAAAAATGCTTCATGCGATCGATGATATCACAAACTTACTACCCAGTGACGCATTATCCAAATTTAATTCTGCAAAAGAAATGATTGAGGATCAAATCAAGGAAGCGCTTGATTTTTTTAGTCAGGATGCTATCGATGCCCTTTCTGGCCTTATCGGGCATCACTCAAAGTCAGCTGTACACAGTATAAATGCTGGCTGTAATATGATGGTTATTGGTTCTGAGTTAGGATGGGAAAAAGGGAAAATTGTTCGCGGCGTTATGGCCGCATTTCTACATGATGTTGGAAAAAAATCTGTCAATGTGCCAATGCTTGAAAAAAGGTTTGAGTATGATGATATTGAAGAAGCGGGATTTCAAAGACATACTCTTGAAGGTTATCGAGTTCTTCTTGCAGCCAATCAAGGTAAAATCAAAGAAGATGCTATAGCCGCACTTACTCATCATGAATGGTACATTAAGAGCAAGGAGGGCTTCGGCGGTTTATCACTGTTCCGTGATGAGCTTTGCGCGGAAAATAACGTTCACAATCTTAATTCGTATCTTAAAAAATGCGGTCAAGATCAACTTGATTTAATACATGCTATGATTTTAGTGGATGCCGTAACCACTCTGGAAGAGGTAAATTCAGATAAAGGCAAGATTCCCTATATTAAAATTATGTCTATAATGACAAAAAACGCACAAGACGGTCGTTTTAATCCAGAGCATTTTACAGCTTGGCACAGATATTACCTAAAAAAACGTTATGACATGTTCTATACTCCAGATTATGCCAGCTCAACAACCCAGAAAGACTCGACCAGTTCCGATTCGCGGACAGAAGGGCAAAGCAAGGTTACTGATGGCCAGACATTGCTCAAAGAAAGCGAGGGACGCAAATTTTCATATCCGGTAGAAATGGAGAAAATAAGGTTAATCGCAAAAACGAAAGAGATAAATCCGCCACGAAATATTCTGACAATTAGTGAATTAAATAAAATTAAAAAACTAGAAAAAGTTGCCAATCTTGGTTTTGAAATGGCGCGCTGCGATGCGCGCGGCGGTATATCCTTAGATGAAATCAATGAAAGATGTCCCAAGGAAGAAAAAATTACGGACAGTTTTCTTCTTGAAAAGGGTATAGTTAAAGAGAAAAACATACTAATTATAAAGGATACTTATCTTGAAGTAATTGTTTCTGTTGATGTTGTTACATCAAAAGACTTAAATGCCAATAATCTTTTTAGTAAATTGGAAAAAAAATACTCCATATATAAAGATAACAAGATAGATGATATTTCCATTTTTCGTATTGCTAATAATTATGTTAATCTAAATAGTGGTATCGACGTTTTTCAAGAAGTTAATAATTTAAAAGAGTATTTTTCAAAACATAAAATTAAAATTTCAAGACAATACACTATTTTGTTACCATATTTTGAAAAAAGATTAAATTTTGATGACCTAATTAAACTTGATCAAGAAGAAAAAGTCAAATCTCTCTCAGATGAACTCAAAAGCAATAAGAGGAGAAGCGTATCATTCGATCAGCTAAGGCGTCATGGTTTTTTGATACCCAAAGACTCAGAACCGAAAAAAATGATGGCGTATTTAGAAAGTCTGAGAAGAAAGGGAATCATTGTCGAGAAGAAAGTTCTTTATGATATGAAAATTGAGAAAATTTTTTCAAATGGCAAAAATACAGCATATATCTCATTTTTTCGTGAAGGAATCGAAGAAAAGATCAAGTTTGTTTCGAGAGAAAAGGGATCTAATATGCTTTATCCTTTAATAGGAGACAAGAATGATTGGCAAGAGACTTTTGAAATATTTGAATTGGATTTTACAAAATACATTGAACTGCCAAAAAACCTTTCAAGAGTAAAACAAGGAGATCATTGGTCATTCCAATGCGGAGATAAGCCAGAAAAAGAGTATGAATACGACGTATTTATAAGTTATAGTCATGAAGATCAAGATATTATTAAATATTTATTCACTCGTCTCCAAGATGAAAACTTGAATGTTTGGTTAGATAGCGAAGAAATTAGACGCGGAAACCTTGTTGCACGAAAAATAAGCGAAGGTATTGATAAATCACGAATAGGTTTATTAACTTTGTCAAGCTATTCGGTGGCTGCGGATTGGCCTGTCAGAGAAAGAGAAGCGTTTTCTGTCCGTGATCCAACCAATAAGAGAGATAGCTTTATCTATATCAAGTTGGAAGAAATTGATTTTCCTGATGCCAATATTTTTAGCTGTGTGCGTTACTATGGCGAAAATGAAGATATAGAAAAGGAGTTTCAGACGCTTCTTCGGTTAATAAAACGTCGAAACAAATAAATCTTCATTGCGGTTGCCATTTTCTTTCCGCAAGAAATCAAAAGCCCACCGTGGCCCACCCCCCCCCCGATTCTGCTACACTCCCCCCCGGGGGTGGATGTGATATCGCCAGATGGAGCTTTGCCATGGCCAACAGGTCAAACAGCATGATGCGGCCCAATCCGATTGGGACTCTTCTCTCGCAAGTATCTCCCGACCAGCGACGGGTTGGCCTGGCCTTTTTCCTGCTGACCTGGTTTCCGGCCTCTCTGGCCTGGAGTGGCATCGATTTTCCCCTGCCGCCCCACGGCGCCCTGGTTTCCCAATTTGAAGAGGATTTGGCGCCGGACAACCCAGGCCAAAAAATGGTCATTCGCCTCTACGAGGACGGCGCGGAAAATCAGGTGCGGGAGTTTGTCATCAACGGCGCTGTGTTTCAAGTACAGGTCTCCCCCTCTGCCGAACCGGGATACTACCTGGTCGATACGACCGGCAATGGCCGGTTTGATACCCGCCTGGAAGGGGATGCCCCCCGTCTGGTCCTGCCGCCCTGGGTTTTGTATCGGAAATAGCTTTGATTGGGCCTTTTTTGCCAACAGCGCAAAAAAGGCCTGGGAGAGGGGGGGCGTACAAAAACAAAACGGGGCGCTGCCCCGGACCCCGCAAGGGCGCTGCCCTTGACCCGTATATGGACCCACCCCTAATTGCAAAGTGGAATCGACTCTTGATAGCACAGACGAGGGGTAAGATTGCACCCGTATATTCGGCCTCTCAGTGGGGATCTTCATGTTTGATCCCCGGGCCATGATGGGAATCGCGCTCCCTCCCCCAGATCGCCAGGACGACCTTAAAAGTGCCTGCGGGTCAAACGGGTTCGGAAGGAGCCGGTCCAACCTGTCTTGCCGTCACAGTAAAACCCAGCCCCCCCAACTGCCGTGCCCAGTGATGCGCACTGCCGCACGCCTCCATCCCCACCACAACCGGATCACCACCAGGTCCGGACAATGGCCCCAGCGTCTGCACAAACTTCTCACGAGACACCCGCTTTCTCTGCACGATCTTCCCACGGCTTATCCATCCCGGTAATCTGGAAAACAGACTTGGCAATGTCGATACCGATTGTCGTAATATTCATCTCGGACCCTCCCTCTCTCAATGTGACTGGTTTGGTACTGCTTTCCAGTGTGGCCCATCAGAGGCCGAATTTGAAGAGGGGTGGGTCCATCCCATCACCAGGGAGCCAGCCCCCTGGACCCCGGTTCGTTGCCGGGTGGTGAATGGTTGCGGACAGGAAAGCCTTATATCAACCCTCTGCCATCCATTCGGGGCTGTCCCTTAAAATGGTGGAATGGTATTGACCGGCGTTTCCCACGGCACCTTTTGATGGGGATCCATCCAGCCAGGAACAAATCCGGCCAGCAGACGCGCCACCTCCAACACGGAACCGGGGGTGGGAAAACGCCGCACATGCACGCTATCGAAGCGACTGGGAAAGTTGTATCCCCCGTAGGCCGAGAGGAGATACGGGTATAAAGCGTGCGCCTTGGCGAAAGCCTCCCGGGTTATATTTTTGCCATGGACACCAAATGGAAAGGCAAAATGTCGCACCGGTTCCCGCAAGATCTCTTCCAGGATCTCCCTGCTGCGCCGGAGTTCAATATCCACCTGTGGTCCGGTGTTTTGCCCCAAATCCGCATGCCACATGGTGTGGGAGCCTATATCGAATCCCCGCTGGCGCAGGTGGCGCACATCGTCCGGAGTCATGAGGTCGAATCCCAACGGAGTGGCCCGTTGCAACATCAACCCGGGAGTGATAAACAACGCCGCCGGATAGCCGCGCATTTCCAGCCAGGGGAGGGAGGTTGTCAAATCCCGGGCATATCCGTCATCGATGGTGATGACCACGGCCAGGCGGGGGTTGCAGCGCCTCTCCAGCCGTTGGATGGCCGCATCCAGAGAGAGCAGATCGGCATGCCGCTGCATGAAGGTCACCTGTCTGGCAAACTCCTCCAACGGCAAGGTGATGCCATGACCATGATCGTTGGCAGTGCGGTGGTAATAGAACACCAGAATCGGGGCGTCTCCGCATGCGGAAAATTGCGCCAGACGCTCCCGACTGGCAGGGTGCCCCTGGAGATATTGCGCCGACTCCGTGAGAATTTTCTCAGCCTGTTCCGCAGGAGACATGTTGCGATACCGCTGCATCTCCAGAATGCGCCGCCGATATGAACGGGTTGCCTGCCCGGACAAACGTGGAGTCGGAAGATCGGGTACAGGGGAGTCGGACGCCAAGCCGTGATTTGCCGTTGCCAAGAGGCATGATCGCTCGGAAAGAAAACCCCTGACCCGATGGCTCAGGGTGGGTGAGTCCACTCCGGGACGGGTGGCATGGGCCATGAGAAAATCATGCACCAGCAAAACCCCTGACTGTCTGGTCAGAATGGCCAGGCTTTCCGGGGTGGCGCAGGGTTCGATGGCCACATCATGCCGGGCCACGAGGGTTCCATCCGTCTGATCGGACGCTGCCAACCAATGCAACGTCAACAAAATCTGATTTTCACCCCGTGAAAGTTCCCGAAGTCCCGGGGGAGAGGCCTTGCCGCCAGGAAAAAATGGTCCTCCGTGCAATCTCAGGGAACCAAGACGAGGGATGGAAAACAGAAGTGAATCGATCCCCGTGGGGGCCAGAATGATCCCCATGTCAGGTTGACATTGTTGCAGCATCCGGGCAGCCTCGGCAAGAGGAACGCGCTCCAGGCTGATACAGAAGATGCCGTGAATTTGGCATAAGGCGGCCCAGGAGATGGGTTTTGGGACACATGGGGGAAAATCGGCTTGAAAAGTTTGCTCCACCGCCCGGATGGCCTGGCGGACCGGCAACTCCGGTCCCTGTTCAGCCCAATGTCCCGGGAAATGGTAGGTGCCCCGTTTCAGCAAGGATTTTGCTTCCCGGGAAAGAGCCTGCCCATGGGACGCCACGACACTGCTTATGGAAATTGTCGGACAGATGGCCAGGGTACGCAGCAGCCAGACGGATTCCGGAGTGGGCGGAGAGTCCAAAAAAAGGACGACTGACGGGGTACCAATCGGTACCCGGCAACGAATCGGGGTCCAGGGGGCTGGCTCCCTGGCAGGTCCAGGGCAGCGCCCTGGTGGGGTTCGGGGCGAAGCCCCGACAAAGGCTTTCATGTCCAGGTTTTTTTTGAAGGGCGTTGGACAGTTACGATTTTTTGCAATTTTGCCGATATGGATAATGGCCTCCAGACGACAACGGACGCCGCATGTTAGACGAATTCACGGGGATGCGTGACCATGACCGAACCACAGATGGATCAACAGGCCTTGCTCAAGCTGCGGCCATTCTTTCAGCAATATGTGGGGCGATTTGTCAAGAATTTTTTTAAAAATCTTGAGGTCGTGCGTGGGCAGAAGTCGGCGTCGATACCCAATGCGCTCTCCTATGCTGCCGGGTACATATTCTATCGGCATTTTTACCCTGGCATGCAGTTGAAGCGGTTGCCCGACATTTCCGGGGAGGAGGAGAAAGGATACCATACGCTGCTGACCGAGCGGGAGGCGTTGGAACGGACCATCATGGAGATGAGGAGAGACGTGGAAAGTCACCTGAACGAGGAGATGAACAGGCAAAAGGGTGAGTTACAACAGTTTTTAGAACGAGGTTTGGGCGATGTCGCCGCTCTGACCGGCCAGAAAGCCCCGAAAGTCACCCCGGCATCCCCCGAAGATCTGGCGATCACTGCCGCCGTCGCCCGACACGCCAAAGAGGCCGCCAGAGAATCCATAGCGGATACTCTTCTCAAGATCAAAAAGAAAAATTCCGGCCTGCTTTGCTTCAATCTCTACCAGGATGTTCCCATCTCCTACGATGCGGCCATCTTGCAGATCATGCCACAGCGCAACATGGTGGTGTTGCGGGTGCATCGTTACCAGGCCACAGTCATTGCCGAGGATCGTTTTACTTACCTGAAGCATGCCATGTTGCCCGGGGCCATCAAGGCATCCCTGGTTTCCCTACAGAGATCCAAGAATGAAGCCACGTTCGATCGCCTGGAATACTCTACCGTTGGCATGGATAGTCGGGGGCAGGTTCGTGTCCGGCCCAAGGAGAGCGATCCGTTGTTGGCGGATATGACGACGGTGACCGGTGCCAAGATTATGGGTGACATTCAGGATATTTCCATGGGCGGCATGGGCGTTCTGGTGCCGGAAGGAGAGTACCGGTCCGGAACTCCGCTGGAAATTGCCATCACGCCCCGCAACATGCAGACTCTGCTCTTGCATGGTACGGTCATGGTGGTCAAACCGGCAAACAAAAAAAAGAAGATTTTGTTGGGACTTAAATTTCAATCGGGAACGGATGCCGACGTGTTTATCTCACAATATATCTACCAGCGTCAGGCGGAAGTTGTGCGTGAACTGCAAAACAAATCCGTGCCGGAGTGATCATTATGATAGCCATCTACATGAAACTCCACCAACTTTTACTGCCTTTTAGATTGCAATTCAGCATCTGTCCACGATAACGTTCGGCATTACGTTTGACTTTCGCAGCCACCTGGACCAGCCAAGGTTTTTTCAACCAGCTTTTTTTGGCAAAGCCGTTGTGGCCTTCGTGATAAGCCAGATATTGATTGTAGGTATCCCATTTGTCGATGCCAAGGCGTTCGTTGCTTTTGTTACAGTACCAGCCGATAAAATCGACGGCGTCGTCGAAGTCGTCACGGTAGGCGTGCCGGTTGCCGGTTTGGTTTTGATACCACTCCCAGGTTCCATCCAGAGCCTGGGCGTAGCCGTAGGCCGAGGTGGTGTGTGACCAGGGGACGAACCAGAGTGCCTTCCCCCGGGGGGGACGGGCATCTTTTTCAAACTTGGATTCCTGGTGGATGATGGCCAACTGCACATGGACCGGGACGCCCCACTTGTTGGCGGAGCTCTCCAGGCTTTTCCACCAATGGTCACGCTCGGAGAGCAAGGCGCAGGCGTCATTGATGTTTTTGGGTCGTGAGTCTGGCGCTGCTGGCAAAGTTGGCACACTGGCGCAACCGCTTGACAAGAGAAGTGTCAACAGCAGCGGCAGGAGTATCGACCAGCGATGTCTACGGATCCAAATCTCCATTTCCACGTTCCGATTGGGTTGGCAGGGTGTTCAAAGGGGATGCAACGAGGGGGTGGAGACCACCCCCGACACCCGGGAATCGGTCCAGGCCGGGCCTGAGTTGCAGATGCCCGGGTTAACGCAATTTTTAGGCCATAATCCAGAGGTGAAGCCTATTGTTGTATCTGCGTCACCACTCACCACCCGGCAACGCATCGCGCATCGGGGTCCAGGGGGCTGGCTCCCTGGCAGGGCCTGAGACGGTGTCCTGGTGGGGTTCGGGGCGAAGCCCTGACAAAGGCTTTCATGTCCAGGCTTTTCATGTCCAGGCTTTTCAAGGCAGACCGATCATCTGGAATCCGGCCCAATAGTGTGGGTGGGAACGCTCCTCGTTGCGCATGGCGATCTGGGTGTGTCGAAGGGCGGCGCGTTTATCGCCATCCTCTCTGAGGAATTGGAAATAGCGGCGAACGAACAGCAGGGATGTTTCGGCATCCACACGCCACAAGCCGAATACGGCGGTGTTGCCAAAACCAAAAAGAAGCCCTCGCATCAAGGTGGCGACGGCTTCGCCATCATCCTTGGGTGTCATCGGCAGATCGGTGGCGGACAACGTCAAGAGATCGGCATCGAGGCCCAGATCGTACATCTCTCTGACCGTGAGGCGGCCATCGTTGTTGGGATCGGGGGTCAAGAGGATGGCAGAGTCCAGGGGATGTGTCGGACGCAGGCCCAGAGGGGCGGCCAGATGGATGTATCGGTACCCTTCCTCAAGATTTTTTAAAGTGTTTTTGGTAGCCAGGTCACCCAGCATGACCTGGGCCTGGAGGCGCTCGTCGGACATGGCGACGACGACAGCGATGGCCAGGGCTTCATCCCGGGCCAAGGGGATAGGTGGGAGCTTCTCTTCTGCGGGACGTTTGGGATCGCCAAAGGCGACAAGGCGTCCCTCCTTGCCGCGTTTGCCAAGAGGAAAATAGGCACTGACATTGGCGCTGGGCAACAGGCGCAGATCATAGCGATCGATCATCAGGATGTTGTTGTCATCGGCAAGAACGGCAAACGGCAAGTGGAGAAGCGGGCCATGGGGAACGATGGTGACTTTGCCGGTTTTGACTTGATCCTGAATGGGCGCCCAGAGCTTGTGGTAGAGGGATTTGGCAAGGGGTCTCCATTTTTCTCCATCCGGCGTTTTGAGAGCCTGACGCAAAGCCGCGATACCCGGCTCCAGTTGCAGATCCGGCAGATCGACGCTGTAAAATCCGTTCCGGGATACCACAAAGGCAAGCAGCGCACCGGGTGCATACTGGTGAAAGATGACCAGAGTTTCATCCAGGGGGAGTTGCTCCTGGATGCGTGGCAGGGTCAGAGGTTTGGTTCCCAGATTGGCTGCCAGCGAGTAATCGAGTTCGCTGAGACGTTCGAGAAGCTGGGCGCGGTTTTTGTGGAGGCGTTCCCGTTCGGCGGCGGTGCGCCGGCCATCACGGCGGCTGGTCTGGTCGTTGATCTCCGCCAGGGTGGTCAGCAGCCGCTTGACCTGGTTGGAACGATTGGCGCGGCCACTGCGCAAGGGGGTGGAACGCGCCAGCAAATCGGTCATGGCCAAGGCTTTGGCACGTTCCGCCACCCCGAAAGCTTGGGCATGCTCCCCTACCTGGTACAACAGTTTGATCAATTTGCGGTACACCTCTTGCCGATCACCGGTCACACCGGTTTCCGATACCGAGCCGTGGAAGGGAACCGGTTCGGCCTCCATGGCTTCGATGGCCCGCTCCCACCAGCCGATGGCTTGTTCCGGGCGTTTGTCGAGGATACTGATTCGACCACGATCATAGAGGGACATCCAAAAAAGGTCCGAGAGGATGGGAAGGCGGGTATCCAGGAGCAGGGCATCGAAAGCAGTGCGGGCACACTCCAGATCGTGGGTTTCCAGGCAGGCTCTGGCGCGCATGAAACGGCGCGGCAGGGCCACCATCCAGGCGCCACTTTGCTTTTCCACACCCTGACGGCCAATTTCCGACAGGGTATTCAATGCCCCCTGCAACGGATTGACCCAGGTGGCAGCCATCATCAGGACTTCGATGGTATGGACCCGGTCATACTCTTCGATGGATTGTCGCACCTGGCCGTAGTCTTTCAGGGCCATTCCGATTTGAATGGATGCGGTGTGAAATGCGGCTTGCAACTCCGGGCTGGTTTGCACGGGGATGAGGCTCTCCAACTGTCGCAAATGGAGCTGCGCTTCCGTCCGACGGCCTTGCAGGGCTTCCGCCACACCAGCCACGCGGTGGGCCTGGGCCAGCCAACGGTCCCGGTCTGGAGTTTGCGGCTCGCGTTGCAGGAGGTTGAGAATTTCCCGGGAGTAGGCCAGCGCCTGGGGCGCATCACCGATTTCCAGCCCCATCAACGCACGCCAGGTCAGGACGGGTGCCATGAGCTCCCGCGTGGTGGGTGCGTCATCCTGGGGAAAAAAGTGTGTATCATCCAGGTTCTGGGATCGGACCCGCTCCAGATAGCGGTCGGAACAACGCTGAAATGCCTCGTACCGTTTCATCTCGTAGTAGGCCCGGCAGAGATCCTGCAACGTGCCCACGTCGACGCTCTCCTCGTTTAAATTTTCCTCGAAATAGGCCGCCGCCTGGGAGTAACGATTGCTCATGACCAGAATGCGCATGCCTATGGCCTTGTCGGAAGCGCAACCAGACCACAACAATCCGCCCAGGATTGCCGACAGGAGAATGCGCAGGGGAGTTTCCTTGCAGAATTTTTTTAAAAAAAAGGGTGATCTCTTCATGACTTCGCGCCCTCTGCTCAGGATTTCACCGTGGCCCATGGGGTGATATTGCCATGGAATGCACCCCTTTTTCCCTGTTTTCTTTTGCGAGTCCGGGTAATCGTATCTGAAACAAATATATCCAAGGTTATGATCGCTTTTTGGAATTGGGGTCCAGGGGGCTGGCTCCCTGGCGGGTCAAGGG
>JADGBZ010000076.1 GCA_015231175.1 Magnetococcales bacterium
CTGTGCCCTTCCTCCTGGTGGGGTTCGGGGCGAAGCCCTGACAAAGGCTTTCATATCAAAGCTGTTCCTGTGTCAAAGCTGTTCCTGTGTCAAAGCTGTTCCTGTGTCAAAGCTGTTCCTGTGTCAAAGCTGTTCTTGTAAAGGTACTGAATCGTTACACAGGATCCAGGGTAGCCATACGGAGAGGGTGGATCAACATGGACACCATGCGAGGATTGTTTTGGAATGGCCGATGGCAGCTCAGGCATGATCTTCCCCTACCTGAAGTTCCTCCTGGCGAGGCCCTGATCCGGATCCGGTTGGCCGGGATTTGCGGTACGGATCTCGCCATTGCCCGTGGTTACCTGAATTTTCAAGGTATTCCCGGGCATGAGTTTGTCGGCGACGTGGTTGCCCCGCAGGATTCAGCATGGCATGGCCGGCGGGTAGTGGGGGAGATCAATGGCGTTTGTGGCACCTGCCCCCCTTGCCAGCGCCAGGAGCAGAGCCACTGTCTGCGGCGCACCACCCTGGGCATTCGCGGACGCCAGGGTGTTTTTGCCGACTATTGCCTGCTCCCCCTGGCCAATCTCCACGCTGTGCCGGAGGCCATCACGGACACCATGGCGGTCTTTGTCGAACCCTTGGCCGCAGCGCAGGAAATTGTCCAGCAGTGCCACATCCGACCAACCGACCGGGTCATGGTGGTGGGTGATGGCCGCCTCGGTCAGCTCATCGCCCGGGTGTTGCGCCTGACCGGGTGTGACCTGACCGTTGTGGGTCACCACCCCGACAAGCTGCAACCGCTGGCAAAGATGGGCATGTCGACCTGCCTGGAGGCGTCATCCGCCATGGGCCAGGGGTCCGCTGATTGGGTGGTGGAGTGTACCGGGCGCCTTGCGGGATGGGAAACCGCCCGCCGGCTGGTCCGTCCCCGGGGAACCATCGTTCTGAAGAGTACCCTGCCGGAAAAAGCCCTCCTGGATACATCGGCGTGGGTGGTGGATGAAATCACGGTGCGCGGCTCCCGTTGTGGCCCCTTTCCACCGGCACTACGGCTGCTGGCGGCGGGCCTGATCCCCGTAACCGATCTGGTGGAGGAGGTCCATCCCTTGAGCGATGGCGTGACGGCCATGGAGCGCGCCGGGCGGCATGGCGCTCGCAAAGTGCTGATTCGTATGGATTAAAGACTCAATGGTATTTTTTGGAACATGACCGAGACAGGGCTATGTCCATTTTTATCCATAAATTCAACAAATTATTGTAACGACCTTGACAGAAAATCACGCAGGGTTAGAATGGCGGGTCAAGCTGAAGGGGTCTGGCTGCCGGTTGCGGTCGCCGGGATCCCTGGCAATGCGGTTTGTTGCTGTGAAACTGGAGCCACCCTTATCCGGACGCAAGGCATGACGCTGGCAAGCCAACCGGGTTCAGTCGGTATCGTCACCACCCAATACGTCGACCTGTTCACCAGGGAGAAACCTCTCGCCCTGGATTGCGGTGCCACGCTTGGACCGGTGCATGTCGCCTACGAAACCTACGGCCAATTAAACGCCGACGCCTCCAACGCCGTCCTGATCTGCCATGCCCTCTCCGGCAATGCCCATGCGGCTGGTCTCCACCGCCTTGACGACAAACATCCCGGCTGGTGGGATGACTATATCGGACCGGGCAAGCCGTTCGATACGCAAAAATTCTACATCATCAGCACCAACAATCTGGGCGGATGCAACGGCACCACGGGGCCATCCAGCATCGACCCTGAAACGGGGAAGCCCTTCGGATTACGTTTCCCCATGATCACCCTCGGGGATATGACCCGCCTGCAAAAAGCCTTTATAGACCACCTCGGCATCAAAAAACTCCTCTCCGTGGCGGGGGGCTCCATGGGGGGCATGATCGCCCTGCAATGGGCCCTGGACTACCCGGATCAGGTCGCCTCCAGCATCATCATCGGTTCCACGCCCAGGCTCTCGGCGCAGAATATTGCTTTCAATGCCGTGGCGCGCCAAGCCATCATGTCCGACCCGCATTTCAATCACGGCGACCATTACGAAGGTCCACGTCCGGAAAACGGATTGGCCCTGGCCCGCATGATGGCCCACATCACCTACCTCTCCGAGAAGGGTCTGCACGAAAAATTTGGCCGTCGGCTGCAAAATCGGGAAAATCTCTCCTATGGGTTTGAAAACGACTTTGCCGTGGAGAGCTATCTCAGTTACCAGGGATCCTCGTTCGTGCGCCGCTTCGATGCCAACACCTATCTCTACATCACCAAGGCCATGGACTATTACGACCCGTTTCCGGATCCGGAAACCACGGCCAAACGGCTCAAACCGGTCACGGCCCGTTTTTTGGTGATGTGTTTCGACACCGATTGGCGTTTTGATACCAGCCGCTCCAAGGAGCTGGTCAAAATATTGAATTGGAACCGCAAAGAGGTCACATTTCAGGAACTTTCCTCCCCGCACGGTCACGATGCCTTCCTGTTGGACGCACCGCAATACAAAGAGTCCCTGGCCGGTTTTTTGCGGCGACTTTTGGAAGAGACCACCCGCCAGGAGATAAACGTTGCCTGAGTTGCGCGTTGACCTGGAGGTGATCGCCGGTTTGGTGGCGGAGGGTTCCCGTGTCATGGACCTGGGCTGCGGTGACGGCATGCTGCTCGGACATCTCATCGGCAAAAAAAAGGTCCGGGGATTCGGGGTCGAAATCTCCCTGGAGGGGGTGCGGGTCTGCATCGAGCGCGGAGTGCCCGTCTACCATGGCGACATCGACCAGGGGTTGTCCGATCACCACGACAACGCCTTCGACTACGTCATCCTGTCCCATACCCTGCAAACCATCACCAAACCGCGTTTCGTCATCGAAGAGATGCTGCGCGTCGGCAAGAAGAGCATTGTCTCCTTTCCCAATTTTGGTCATTGGCGCAATCGTCTGGCTTTGACCTTTTCGGGGCGCATGCCCTTGAATCCCCAGTTCCCCTTCGAGTGGCACAATACGCCCAACATCCATGTCTGCACCATCATGGATTTTCAGGATTTGTGCCGTTCCATGAATGTCCGGATCATTCAACAAATCCCCCTGGGATGGACCGGGAACCGGCCCCATGGCAAGGTCAAACGTCTCCTTGCCAATCTCCTTGTCCCCATGGCAGCGGCCAATCTGCTGGCGCCCATGGCCGTTTTTCTTCTGGAAAAGGGGGAGCCGTGAACCACCAGGTCACCATCCTGTTCACGGAAACCCAAATCCAGGAGAGAATTTCCGCAATGGCAAAAGAGATGGCGCCGCACCTGGATCGGGAACCGGTTCTCATCGGGGTGCTCAAGGGGGCTCTGATCCTGACCGCCGACCTGATGCGCGCCCTCTCCCGACTGGGCATCAAACCCTTCGTGGACTTTATGGTTCTCTCCTCCTATGGCAAGGGAACAACCTCCAGCGGGCAAGTGCAGGTTCGCATGGACCAAACCATGGACTTGACGGGACGGCAGGTGCTCCTCCTGGATGACATCCTCGACAGTGGCAACACCTTAGCCTTTGCCGTGCGCCGCCTGCGCGACAAGGGCGCCACACAAATTCTCACCTGCGTTCTGCTCGACAAACCGGCCCGCCGGGAGGTTCCGTTCGCCGCCGACTTTGTCGGTTTTACCATTCCGGACGCCTTCGTCGTCGGTTACGGAATCGATTATGCCGAGCACCACCGAGAGCTGCCCCATGTGGGCGTTCGTTTGGAAACCCACGGAAAAGAGTGAGAGATGCCTGCCCAAGATTCTGCACCTCTGGCTTGTCATGCCATACTTTTCGACCTCGACGGCACCCTTGTGGATACCTCCCAGGATTTGTGGCGAGCCTTGAATCACGTCGTTGAAAAACGCGGCTATCCAGCGTTGGCGCACGACCTGGTGCGCGATTATGTGGGACACGGCGCCCGGTCGTTGATCGCCCGGGGTTTCTGGGGCAAAGCCGCCACACCCCCGCAGCCGGGTGTGGATCGGGATTTCGATGCGGCGCTCCAGGAGTTTCTGGACCATTATGCCGCCCACCTTGCCGACCACTCGCGCCCTTTCCCCGGCGTCATGGAAACTCTGGAGCTGTTGCGGGAGCAAGGGTTCCTCCTGGGGGTGGTCACCAACAAACCGCTGCACCTGTCGATCTCCCTGGTGGAACAGTTGGCCATGACCCATTTTTTTGCCACTATTGTGGGTGGTGGTTCCATCCCTCAATTCAAACCGGAACCCCAACCTCTCTGGCACGCCCTGGATGTGATGCAGCGATCAGCCGACCGGGCGGTCATGGTGGGCGACTCGGAAACCGATATCCTGGCTGCCCGGGCAGCGGCATGTCCGGTGGTGGCTGTCTCCTACGGGTACAACGGCGGCATGTCGATTCCGGATCTCCACCCGGACCGTATGATCGATCATTTTTCGCAGCTTCCGACCCACTTGGTCTTTGCCCCATGACAAGGAATCCCGCCAACATGACCAGACAACTGAAACTTGGCATCCCCAAGGGAAGCCTGGAAAAGTCCACCATGGAACTTTTTCTCCAGGCCGGATGGAAAATCGATACCCACTCCCGGAACTATTTTCCTTCGGTCAACGATCCAGATCTCTATTGTGCGCTGGTCCGCCCCCAGGAGATGGCGCGTTATGTCACGGATGGAACGCTGGATCTGGGGTTGACCGGTCAGGATTGGATCATCGAACGGGATTGTCAGGATGAGGTGGCCAATATTTGCGAGCTGGAATATTCCAAAAGCACCAACAAACCCTGCCGTTGGGTTTTGGTGGTGCCCAAGGACTCTCCCATCCAATCCGTGGCCGATCTGCAAGGTAAAAAGATTGCCACGGAGCTGGTCAACTTTACCCAAAAATATCTGCAACAACGCCAAATCCAGGCCGATGTGCAATTCTCCTGGGGAGCGACCGAGGCCAAGGTGGTGGAAGGGTTGGTGGATGCCGTGGTGGAGATCACGGAGACTGGTTCAACCATTCGTGCGCATGGTTTGCGCATTGTGGCCGACCTGCTTGAAACCCGCACCCAATTGATCGCCAACAAGGATGCCTTGCGCGATCCCTGGAAAAAGACCAAGATCGACCAGGTGGCTCTGCTGTTGCAAGCCGCCTTGGCCGCCCGTCACCACGTTGTTCTCAAAATGAATGTCGCGGAAAATCTGGCGGAAGAGGTGGTCAAGATGCTCCCCTGCCTGCGTGCGCCGACGGTGAGTCACCTCTATCGCACCAACTGGGTCGCCGTGGAAACCGTCGTTAACCGCAACCTGGTGCGCGACCTTATTCCCCGGCTCAAAGAGATGGGGGCGGAAGGCATTCTGGAATACGATCTGCAAAAAGTGGTATGATTTGCGTGTGCTCAATCTGGATCGACTAGAAGCGGAGAATCCATGGATATAAAATTTGAAGGCCGAAATGTGGAGTTGGGTGACGAGTTGCGGGAACGGATCCAAAAACGTATGGAGGCCATGGATCGTCGTTTTGGTCCCGTCACCCATGCTCGGGTGTCCGTGCAAAAAAATGCCCATAAAAATGAAGGACGGGCTGAAGTGACGGCTGTCGTCAATGTCTCCGGCACGACTCTCACCGCCAAGAGAGAGTCTGCCACCGTTGTGGCCGCTGTCAACGACGCTCTGGAGACCCTTGATCTGGAGTTGCAGCATTTTACGGAAAAGCACAAAGAGCACCGCCGGTAGCTCCCTGCGCAGGGAAGCCGGTTCAACAGACAACGGCAGCGTCGCACCCCTGGCTCGCATGGTGTGACGTGAGCCGTGGTCTTGCTTGTACGATTTTAATTATAAACATCTACTGCCCCCCGAACGCATAAAAACCGGGCTTCGAAAAATCCCCCCTTTCGGCAGTGAAGGGCAGCTTGGAAAGAATTTTTATAACCCTTTGAACATTCCCATTATTTCCTCTAGCCTCACCAAAAAGGAAGCTGGAGTCGTGGTCGGCCTTGATCATCGTTTCGGCCATCGGACCAAATTTTACCCTCCAGGAGGGGATGCCATCAGTGACCTGATTGATATAGGCTCGGTTTGGCAAGTAGCCGCTTGCCAAGTTCTCCACTCAAGGAAGAGACCGAGCCATGACCAAGTCAATCACGAAAGAAGATTCAGGGGAAGCCAGAAATCACCGATGGGGCCGTGACGATGTCGCTGCCAGCTTGGTTTACCTCGAAAAGGTTCGCATAGATAAGAGCCAACGTCAAGCAGCAGCGGAAATGGAGATTCCCAGGACCACCCTTCAATATTGGCTTAAGCGCAAAGGATCATTGGCCGAATCCCCAGTGGTTGCGGCCTTTTTTGAGAGTCCCGATGGGGTGGCATTTTTGCATCAGGTCGTTGTTGCCGCTCAATTCGTCATGACACAGATTGCAAATGGAAGTGCCCGTATTGTTTGTCTCTTTTTGGAGTTGAGCAGGTTGGACAAGTTTGTGGCTGGTTCATATGGTGTACAGCATAAGGTTTTGGTTTCCATGGAAAAAGAGATAATGGCATTTGGCCAGGAAGAACGGTGCCGTTTGGCACCAAAAATGGAGCCAAAAGCAATCTCAATCGTAGAGGATGAAACCTTCCACCCAGACATTTGCTTGGTGGGCATTGAGCCGATTTCCAACTTCATCCTTCTGGAGCAGTACGCCATTCAACGTGATGCAAAAACGTGGACTGACGTGGTGCGGGTGTCTTTGTCTGATCTGCCGGTCAGGGTGTTCCAGGTGGTCAGTGACGAGGCCAAAGGCCAGATGGGAAATTTCCAACGTCTTTGTCCCCGATTGAAAGCATCCTACATTCAAGTGATCAACCGTTTGTGTTGATCAGCTGCGTATCGTGTCTCCCAAGCCCCTCGGCAATCAAGGTCAGGACCAGAGTATTCAAACTGACACCTTCCGCCTTGGCCCACTCGGCGAGCTTGGCATGGATTGACTTGGGCAATCGCGTGACAAACCGACCAGAAACCGCAGGCATAATCCCGGGCTGATAGGCTGGTTTGGGGATGGCTTTGCCACAATCCATACGAGCCGACACCCAAGACGCGAAGGCATCCCGGCCATTCATTACCGTCTCGGCAACCGTTTCACCATCAGCCATGCACCCGGGCAAATCCGGAAAAGTGATCAGAAACCCCCCCCCCTCTTCTGGTGACAAAGGTGCAATTGTGTGCGCATATGCTTCGAAGGGAAACGAAGGCGCGATCTGTGGAATGATTTTGACTGAAACCTTGCTCATCTCTGTAACTCCTGCACATCCGCAACCAATAACAAAAATTGGCGAATATAAACTGGTTTGATTGGTCGGTGCGCCGGTACGGTCACAAGGCCTTCTACACCAGGATAGCTAAATACATGGTGACTGCCCCCATGGTTACGACATTCAATACCCACTTGCCGTGCCAATACAAGCAAATCATCCATTCGCCAGTCACGCGGGTTATGCTTTACGCTGTCCAGCAACTTCATCCGCTTATTCACGCACCCCTCGCGTGCAGCATCCCAGAAGATACCATCCACCTCACTCCCACTCGATCGTGCCCGGCGGTTTGGAGGTGATGTCATAGACCACCCGATTGATGCCGGGAACCTCGTTGATGATCCGGTTGGCCATGCGGGAGAGGAGTTCCTGGGGCATGGGATACCAGGCGGCGGTCATGAAGTCCTGGGTCTCCACGGCTCGCAACGCAACGACATACTCATAGCTGCGGCCATCCCCCTTGACGCCAACGCTGCGCACTGGAAGGAACACGGCAAAAGCCTGGGAGGTCCGGTCATAGTGACCCGAACTGTATAATTCTTCCATATAGATGGCGTCGGCCTGGCGCAACAGGTCGGCAAACTCCTTGCGGACCTCGCCCAGGATACGCACCCCCAGGCCGGGCCCGGGAAAGGGGTGCCGGTAGAGCATGCGCCGTGGCAAACCCAGCTCTTCGCCGACCTGGCGCACCTCATCCTTGAACAGTTCACGCAGCGGCTCCAGGAGTTGCAACCCCATATCGGCTGGCAACCCTCCCACGTTGTGGTGGGATTTGATGCTGGCCGCAACACCCGTCTTCCCTCCTGCGGATTCGATGACATCGGGATAGATGGTTCCCTGCGCCAACCACTGCACGTTGGGGAGACGCTTCGCTTCGGCCTCGAACACCTCGATGAAGGTGTGGCCAATGATCTTGCGCTTTCGCTCCGGATCGGTCACCCCGCGCAGACGCGCCAGGAAACGCTCTTCGGCATCGACACGAATCACCTTGACGCCCATGTGTTCGGCAAAGGTGGCCATCACCTCGTCGCCCTCGTTGAGGCGCAGCAGGCCGTTGTCCACAAAGACACAGGTCAAGCGCTCGCCAATGGCCCGATGCACCAAGGCAGCGGTCACCGCTGAATCCACACCTCCGGAGAGGCCCAACAAGACATGGTCCGAGGTCACCTGCTGCCGAATGCGGGCAATGGCCTGCTCGATAAAATGCCCCGAAGTCCATAACCCATGACAGCCACAAATTTTGCGCACAAACGGATCGATCAAAAAGCGGCCACGGGGTGTGTGATTCACCTCTGGATGAAACTGCACCCCATAGATGCGGCGCCGATCATCAACCATGGCGGCGACAGGTGCATTGTCACTCGCCCCCACCGCCCGAAATCCCTGGGGAAGCACGGTCACATGGTCCCCGTGACTCATCCAGACCGGCGTGCTCTCCTCCTGGAAAAATTCGGTAAAAAGTGCGCCAGGATCATCCAACCGTCGCACCTGCATGGGCCCGTATTCACGCTTGCCCGAGGCTTCCACCGTCCCCCCCAGATGGCGTGCCAGGATCTGCATGCCATAACATATGCCCAGTATGGGAACCCCCAGGGCCAAAATCTCCGGGTGCAACGTTGGGGCCTTGAAGTCATAAACCGACTGATGACCCCCGGAGAGAATGATCCCCTTGGGATTGAAGGCGCGTATCTCTTCAGGCGGCATGAACCAGGGGTGAATTTCGCTGTAGGCATGCGCCTCGCGCACCCGGCGGGCAATCAATTGGGTATACTGGGAGCCAAAATCAAGGATCAGAATGCGCTCGGCATAGGGGATCGGTGCCACACTGGGTTGCCGGGCTGCGTCGTTCGGGTTTGGGGACATGGGTTCTATTCCAGGCGGTAGTTGGGGGTTTCCTTGGTGATGGTAACATCGTGAACATGCGACTCCCGGAGGCCCGCGCTGGTGATTTGGAGAAACTTCGGCTTCGTGCGCAACTCCTGCACAGTGGCACACCCGGTATAGCCCATGGCCGAGCGCAACCCCCCGACCATCTGATGAATGATGGTGGCCAAAGGCCCCTTGTAGGGAACCCGGCCCTCCACCCCTTCGGGGACCAGCTTTTCCGAGGGAACACCACCCTGAAAGTAGCGGTCTTTGGACCCCTTGGCCATGGCGGCGATGGATCCCATGCCACGATAGGTTTTATAACTGCGGCCCTGGTAGATGAACACCTCGCCTGGGGCCTCGTCGGTACCGGCAAACATGGAGCCCAACATGACGCTGGAGCCCCCGGCAGCAAGCGCCTTGGCCACCTCTCCGGAAAATTTGATCCCTCCATCCGCTATGACCGGAACACCATGGCGGTCGGCCTCATGGGCACAATCGGCCACGGCGGTGATCTGCGGCACGCCCACCCCGGCAACAATGCGGGTGGTGCAGATCGACCCCGGCCCGATCCCGACCTTGACGGCATCGGCCCCGGCGGCGATCAAATCGCGTGTCGCCTCGGACGTAGCGACATTGCCCCCGATGACCTGGCAATGCGGATAGTTCTCTTTGATCCATTTGACCATATCCAAAACCCCACGTGAATGACCATGGGCCGTATCCACAACCACGACATCCACCTGGGCATCCACCAGGGCGGCAACCCGTTTCCGGCACTCGGAGCTGGTACCGACAGCGGCCCCCACGCGCAACCGCCCGTTCTCATCTTTGCAGGCGATCGGGTAGGTTTGCGTCTTTTCGATATCCTTGACCGTGATCAGGCCCACACAACGATACTGGCTGTCCACAACGAGGAGTTTTTCAATGCGGTGCTGGTGCAAAAGGCGCTTGGCCTCGGCCATGTCAACCCCTTCCCGCACCGTGACCAGCCTCTCTTGCGGCGTCATCAACTCACGCACAGGTTGCGCCTGGTCGGTAGCGAAACGGACATCGCGGTTGGTCAGAATACCCACCAGACGGCCATCCTCCTCGGTCACCGGAATCCCGGAGATGACATGGAGATGCATGATCTCCTTGGCCATGCTCAGGGTGGCATCGGGACGAATGGTCCAGGGATTGACCACCATACCGGTGACATACCGCTTGACAGTCTTGACCTCACGGGCCTGTTCCCTCGGGGTCATGTTCCGATGGATGATGCCGATTCCCCCTTCCTGGGCCATGGCGATGGCCGCTCGAGACTCTGTCACCGTATCCATGGCAGCCGACACCAGGGGAATATTGAGCCTGATGGTGCGCGTCAGCCAGGTGGAGACATCCACATCCCGGGGCAAAACCTCCGAGTAAGCCGGCGCCAGAAGGACATCGTCAAATGTGTACGCCTGCTTGATGACGCGCATGTATCCCCTCCTCGTTGGGGAGAGAGGCACGAAATCCCTGGCAAACCAGATAATGCTCGGGACTGCGACCCCGGCTTGCCTTGGGTTTCACCACCTTCACCTGCCCAAAAGCGGTCCGGGCCTGCCGGACCAGATCATGAAATCCTGGGCCATCGAACAGTTTGACCACCGCCGTTCCTTGCGGCTTCAGGATTGCCGCCGCGAAAGCCAAAGCCGCCTCGGCCAGCAACTCACCCCTCGGCTGATCCACAGCCTTGATGCCACTCATGTTGGGAGCCATGTCCGACAGCAACAAATCGGCTGGCCGTCCCAACGCGCCCCGCACCTCCAGAATGGTCGCCTCCTGGAGAAAATCGCCCTGGATCACCTCGGCCCCGGTCAAAGGGTCCATGGCCAGAAGATCAACGGCGACAACCACGCCGCGCGGCCCGACATGCTGCAACGCCACCTGGGTCCACCCTCCCGGGGCAGCGCCAAGATCCACGACCGCCATGCCGGGGCGAAGCAGCTTCACCGGGGGCCGTTCATGGATCTCCAGCAACTTGTAGGCCGCCCGGGAGCGGTACCCGTCGCGTGCCGCCGCCTGAACATAAGGATCCTCGCGGTGCTCTCGCAACCATTCACGACTGGACGGACGGCGGCGTACCATTCAAAACCGGATCGTCAAAATTTCGTAGTGGCGGATGCCTCCCGGCGCCCGCACCTCGATGGAGTCACCCTCCCCTTTGCCAATCATGGCGCGCGCCAGGGGACTGGTGATGGATATCTTGCCCTTCTCCAGATCGGCCTCCTCTGCCCCGACGATATGGTAGGTGGCCTCCTCGTCTGTCTGCTCATCGGTCACCGTCACTTTGGCGCCAAACACCACCTTGCTTGACCGCAGCCGGCTCGTATCGATGATATCGGCATTGGCGAGCGTTGCCTCAAGGTGCTGAATCCGCCCTTCGTTGAAGGACTGCTGCTCCTTGGCAGCCGCATATTCGGCATTCTCGGAAAGGTCACCATGCGCCCGCGCCTCGGCAATCGCTTCGATCACTCTGCTGCGGTCTACGGTTTTGCGCCTTTTCAACTCCGCCTTCAACATCTCGGCGCCTTCCAAGGTCAATGGGACTTTCTGTGCCATTACAACTCCTATTGGCAGGATAACTTGACGTGGATGCGGGAAAGGAAACGAACGTGTCGAACAGCCTACCTGCCAGGGTAATAATCCTGCAACGCCTTGCAATGGAACCCGGTATCCTGCACGGCGCCCATGGCCGAAACGGCGGCCCGCATGCCTGCCACGGTCGTGAAATAGGGGATCTTGCACATCAGGGCGGTACGACGCACAACGAAGGAGTCCTCCGTGGCCTGTTTGCCTTCCGTGGTGTTGAACACCATGGAGATCAAGCCATTTTTCATGTGGTCCACCACATGGGGACGGCCCTCGTTGACCTTGTTGACGCTCTCCACTTCCAACCCCTCGCGCCGTAACCTTTCCGCCGTACCCCGTGTGGCACAGAGGCGGTAACCCATACCCAGAAGCTGCCGGGAAGGAGGGAGCATGCTCTCCTTGTCGGCATCACGCACCGAGATGAAAATCTTCTGCTGCGGATTCAGGTCACCGGCCCGTGGCAGAAACACCCCTGCTCCGAACTGGGCCTTGGCGAAGGCCATGCCGAAGGTATCCGCAATACCCATCACCTCGCCGGTGGACTTCATCTCCGGCCCCAGGATGGTATCCACTCCCCGAAATTTGGCAAAGGGAAAGACCGATTCCTTGACCGAAATGTGCTCGGGCAATCGATAGCTGGTCATACCTGTTGCGGCCAACGTCTCGCCAGCCATGAGACGGGCAGCGACCTTGGCCAGGGAAACACCCGTGGCCTTGGAAACAAACGGCACCGTGCGCGAGGCGCGCGGGTTGACCTCCAGAATATAAACCTCCCCCTGACAGATGGCAAACTGAACATTCATGAGGCCTATGACAGACAAAGCGTCCGCAAGTTTCAAAGTTTGCCGTTCTATTTCGCCGCACAGATCGGCGCTGATGGAATACGGAGGCAAGGAACAGGCGGAATCTCCCGAATGAACGCCTGCCTCCTCAATGTGTTCCATGATGCCACCCACCACAGCCTCCCGGCCATCGGCGACACAATCCACATCCACTTCGATGGCATCCTGGAGAAAATGGTCGATCAGCACCGGATGATCCGGCGAAGCCCGCACCGCAGTGCGCATGTACCGATCCAGATCCCGGGCATCAAAAACGATCTCCATGGCCCGTCCGCCCAGGACATAGGAAGGGCGCACCACCACCGGATAGCCCACCCGTTCGGCCACTTCCAACGCCTCGGCCTCGGAACGGGACAAACCGTTGGCTGGCTGCCGCAACCCCAGACGATGCAACAGTTGTTGAAACCGTTCACGATCCTCCGCCACATCGATGGCATCGGGGGTGGTGCCAATGATGGGAACCCCGGCTGCCTCAAGGGCCTTCGCAAGTTTCAGGGGAGTCTGCCCCCCAAACTGAACGATAACCCCATGGGGCTTTTCGACATCGACGATCGAGAGAACATCTTCCAGGGTCAAGGGCTCGAAATAGAGACGATCCGAGGTGTCATAATCCGTGGAAACCGTCTCCGGATTGCAGTTGACCATGATGGTCTCATAGCCGCTCTCCCGTAACGCAAAGGAGGCATGGACACAACAGTAATCAAACTCGATGCCCTGACCGATGCGGTTGGGACCGCCACCCAGGATCATGATTTTTTTGCGCGCCGAGGGACGCGCCTCGCATACAGCCTCGTAAGTGGAGTACATGTAGGCCGTCTCGGTGGCAAACTCCGCCGCACACGTATCCACCCGTTTATAAACCGGCCTGATGCCAGTCAGCAGACGCTGTTGACGGACGAGGTCAGGTGTGGTTTTCAGCAGTTTGGCCAGACGATGGTCGGAAAAGCCCATGGCTTTGACGGCGTGCATCTGCTCGGGCGTCATGGCCGCCAGGGCGGTCCCACGCAATTGCTCCTCGGTGTTCACGATCTGCCAGATCTGATCGAGAAACCAGGGATCGATGCTGGTGAGCTGATGCACCCATGCGGCGGAGCGACCACACCGAAAAGCTTCAGCGACATACAAAACCCGCTCGGGTCCAGTCCGATGCAGCTCTTTTTCTAAAATCGCCTGCCGACCCTCCCGACTCATGGCCGGATCCAAAACCTCATCCAAGCCGCTCAAACCCGTCTCCAGGGAGCGCAAGGCTTTTTGGAACGACTCCTTGAAGGTCCGGCCAATGGCCATCGCCTCGCCCACCGACTTCATCTGGGTAGTCAGGACAGGCTCGGCCTGGGGAAATTTTTCAAAGGTGAAGCGAGGCACCTTGGTCACGACATAGTCGATGGTCGGCTCGAAAGAGGCCGGAATGACCCCGGTGATGTCGTTCATGATCTCGGGCAGGGTGTACCCCACAGCCAGCTTGGCTGCCACTTTGGCGATGGGAAACCCCGTGGCCTTGGAGGCCAACGCCGACGACCGGGAGACACGCGGGTTCATTTCAATGACCACCAGGCGTCCCGTCTCGGGATGCACGGCAAACTGGACGTTGGAGCCGCCCGTGTCCACCCCGATCTCGCGCAACACGGCGATCGAGGCGTTGCGCATGATCTGATATTCCTTGTCCGTCAGGGTCAGGGCCGGGGCCACCGTGATGGAGTCCCCCGTATGGACGCCCATGGGATCAAGATTTTCGATGGAGCAGACGATGATGGCGTTATCCTGGCGGTCGCGCACCACCTCCATTTCATACTCTTTCCACCCCAAAACAGACTCTTCCACAAGGACTTCGGAGATGGGAGAGGCCTCCAGGCCACTCAGGATGATCTCATCGAACTCCTCCTGGTTGTAGGCAATGCCCCCGCCACTTCCCCCCATGGTAAAACTGGGGCGAATGACCACAGGATAGCCCACCTCCTCCAGGATGCGCCGGGCCTCTTCCAGATTGTGGGCAAACCCGGACCGGGGCATGTCCAACCCGATGCGGGTCATGGCCTCCTTGAAAAGTTCGCGATTCTCGGCCTTGTCGATGACATCCCGGGTGGCGCCGATCATCTCGACGCCATACTCGGCCAGAACACCCTGGTCGGCCAGTTGCATGGCCATATTCAGGCCGGTCTGACCTCCCATGGTCGGCAACAAAACATCCGGACGCTCCTTCCGGATGATCTCGGTCACCATCTCCACCGTGATGGGCTCGACGTAGGTCCGGGACGCCAGGTCGGGATCCGTCATGATGGTGGCCGGATTGGAGTTGACCAGGATTACCTGGTACCCCTCTTCCCCCAAAGCCTTGCAGGCCTGGGCGCCGGAGTAGTCGAACTCACAGGCCTGGCCGATGACAATGGGGCCCGACCCGATCAGCAGGATTTTCCGAATATCGGTACGTTTGGGCATCCCCTCACCCCCGCATCATGTCGGCGAACTGCTGGAAAAGGTAGCGGGAATCATGCGGTCCCGGACTCGCCTCCGGATGAAACTGGACCGAAAACACCGGGCGATCCCGCAGACGAATACCCTCGACCGTGCCATCGAACAAGGAGCGGTGGGTGACTTCCGCTTCCTTCGGCAGGCTGCCATCCTCCACCATAAAGCCGTGGTTTTGGGCTGTCACTTCCACCTGGCCGGTCGCCAGATTTTGCACAGGATGATTCCCACCCCGATGGCCAAATTTCATTTTGGCGGTCCGGGCGCCCAAAGCCAGGGAGAGCATCTGATGCCCGAGACAGATACCGAAGAGCGGCTTGCCGCTGGTCAAAAGCGCCCGTATGGCGGCGATCCCCCCTTTGACGGCATCCGGGTCGCCGGGACCATTGGAGAGAAAAACGCCATCCGGGGCCAAGGCCAGAATGTCGGATGGCTGCGCCGTGGCCGGAACGACCGTCAACCGGCAGCCGGATTCAACCAGGCAGCGCAATATGTTATACTTGACCCCGAAATCCATGACCACCACATGATGCGCGGCGTCCGCCACCCCGGATGCATAACCCTGCCCCAGTCGCCACCCCCCTTCTTGCCAGACATGGGGGGCAGAACAGGTCACCTCACCGGTCAGATCCATCCCTTCCAGGCCGGGCCAGGCACGCGCCTGCGCCAAAAGCTCCTCCGGATCCCCCCCGATGGTGGAGAGCGCACCCCGTTGAGAGCCCTTGCTCCGCAGCAGGTTGACCAACTGCCGGGTATCGATCCCCTCAATGGCGGGAATGGCATGCCGCTCCAGAAAGGAGCCCAACGTTTCACGCTGCCGCCAGTTGGAGACGATACGGGAGGACTCCTTGATCACGAAACCACGAATGTGGGGGCGGGCGGACTCCATATCCTCGGGATTGATGCCGACGTTGCCAATCTGTGTGGCCGTCATGGTCACGATCTGTCCGGCATACGAAGGGTCGCTCATGATCTCCTGGTAGCCGGTCATCGAGGTGTTGAAGCAAACTTCGCCCACCTGCCGGGATGCGGCTCCCAGAGCGTGTCCCTTGAAGACGGTCCCATCCTCAAGGACCAGGATCGCAACCCGTTTCTGTGCCACCCAAGATCCATCCACGCTACCGCTCCCCAGCCCTGTCAGCCCACCAACCCGCGCCTTCCGCATTGTGGTCGCGGTTATACCCCTTACCCCCCCGCCAAGTCAATGCCACGGAACCACGAACATTTCGAGAAACAACATGGCCTCGGAAGAAGTAACTATTCAGCACCCTTTTAAGAAAAGCCTGGATAAGGAAGCCTTTGTCAGGGCTTCGCCCCGAACCCCACCAGGACTCTGTCCTGGACCT
>JADGBZ010000077.1:0-5690 GCA_015231175.1 Magnetococcales bacterium
TTGCCCCAGGGGCGGGAGGCGTCCAGGAGAACCAGGTCCAGATCACGGGCGACCTGGAGGTGCTGGAAGGCGTCATCCATGAGGATGATGTCGCAGGGGTGGTGGTGCAGGGCATGGCGTATGAGGCGACCGCGATCCGGACCGGTCAAAACCACGGTGCCGGGGAGTTGTCGGGCCAGGAGGGCGGCTTCGTCGGCGGCCAGGGGGGGGGAGGGCATGCAGGCCGCGGGCGTCGGCGACGACGGTCACGGGGGCGCGGGAAAGTTGGCCATATCCCCGGCTGACCAGGACTGGGTGGCAACCCATGGCCAGGAGTTGCCGTGCCAACCACGCCACCATGGGAGTTTTGCCGGTGCCGCCGCTGGTCAGGTTGCCGACACTGATGACCGGCACGGGGGGGCGATAGGTGGGGAGCCATTGCCGGGCATGGCATAGCGTCCGCAAGGTTTGTACGGAGCCATAAGCCCAACCGAAGGGACGCAACAGGTGCAGCAGGATGCGTTCTCTTGGGGAAATATCCGTGCGGCTCCCATCCAGCAGGGGGAGCAGGTCATGGATGCGGACCATGTTCGACCTTGTCGGAAGAGGTGTGTGGGTGATGTCCGGCAAGTGGGGTTGACGCATCTTTCCCATCCCTGGAGATGTGTGGCGTGAGGATGGCTTGGATGGCTCGCACGGTACGTTCCAGGGCGCCCGTGTGGGCAAGGACACAATCTTGGGCACGTTGCCCCGCCTCGTCACGTTGGGCAGGATTGTGCAACAGCATTCGGGCCGTGGTGGCGAGCGCGTTCACATCGGCAACCTGGAAAGCGGCGCGGGCGGCAAGGAATTGTTGGGTGGCATCCTTGAAGTTGAAGGTGTGGGGGCCAAACATGGGCGGAATGCCCCAGGCGGCGGGCTCCAAAAAATTTTGTCCACCATGGGGGATGAGACTGCCTCCGACAAACACGATACGGGCCACGCCATACAGGCGCGTCAACCAGCCGATCTCATCGACCAGGAGGAGGGGTTGGGGCCATGAGCCACGGGTTTGGCTGAACAGGCTGAAGGGGAGTCCATGCCTGGAGATGATGCCTGCAACGGTCCCGGTACGTTCCGGGTGGCGGGGCACGAGGATCAGGCGCAGATCCGGGTGTTGCTGTCGCACCTGGCTGAAACCATCCAGAACGATCTCCTCCTCGCCAGGGTGGGTGCTGGCGGCCAGCCAGATGGGGTCGGCGGGGGCGCCAAGACGTTGTCGCAACGTTGCCATGGCGGTGGGGTCCGGGAGGCGCAACGCCTGATCGTATTTGAGATTTCCGGTGACACACATGCGCTGCGGGTACGTTGAGTTGGGTGCGGGGTTCGGTGATGGGGACGGTTCACCCTGTGGAGAGTGGGAGGGAGCCTGAAGTTGCCGCAGCCGCTCGGCATCCCCGGCTGACTGCATGCAGAAAAGGTGTACCGGCTGAAGAAAGCGCGCCATGGCCCACCGGATATGCCGATAGCGGGTGAACGATCTGGGGGAGAGGCGACCGTTGACCAGGATGATCGGGATGGCAGCCCTCTCCAGGGCATGGAACAGGTTGGGCCACAGCTCGGTTTCCATGACGATGACAAAGCGGGGACGTATCCGGGCGACCACCCGCCGGACGATCCAGGGGAGGTCGAGGGGGAGGTACAGGGTGTGATCGACATGGGCAAAGCGGTCATGGACGACTTGTTGCCCTGTTTTGGTCACGGTGGAGACAACGACGCGCCAGTGGGGAAAAAGGTGATGAAGTTTTTCCACGAGACCCTGGGCTGCCAGGGCCTCGCCTACGGAGACGGCATGGACCCAGAAGCACTCCCGGGTGGCCAGATCCTGGCACAAGGTGGTCGGCAGCTGGCCGAAACGTTGCGCAACAGTGCCTTGGTATTTGATGAGGCTCCGCCGTATTCGCAGGATCCAGAAGGGCAGACAGCCCAGACCAGCCAGAGAGATGACTCCCGTGTAGAGGCCATACAGGCACTTTTCTGGGATCCGCACTTCCATATCCTCTTCGGCAGGGTGTCCAAAAAATCTGAACATCGACATGACGGCGTCAAAGATGCGTTATTCAGTTGCCTTTTTGTTGGCAATACCAACGCACGGTCTCTTCCAGGCCCTGATCGAAGGGGATCTGCGGCTGCCAACCCAGCTCTTGGTTGATTTTGTGGGCGTTCAAGGCGTAGCGCCAATCGTGGCCGGGACGGTCGGTGATGAATGTGATCAGACGGGCATGGGGTGCGCCAGAAGGTTTGACACGGTCCATGATGGTGCAGACCTTTTTGATCAGATCCAGATTGTTCCATTCATTGTCGGCGCCAATATTGTAGACACTTCCTGGGGAGGCCTGGTGCAGCACGGTGGCGATGGCGTCGCAATGGTCGTCGACGTGGAGCCAATCCCGAATGTTGCCCCCGGTACCGTAGACGGGAATGGCGCTGGCCTGCATGCAGGCCCGGATGACGGTAGGGAGGAGCTTTTCGGGGTGTTGGCGGGGACCGAAATTGTTGGAACAATTGGTTTGCGTCGTCGGCAGTCCGTAGGTGTGGAAGTAGGCGCGGACGAGGTGATCGGCGCCGGCTTTGCAGGCGGAGTAGGGGGAGTTGGGGCGATAGGGGGTCTCTTCATGGAAGGGGGGCTCGCCGGTTTGCAGGGTTCCGTAGACCTCGTCCGTGGAAACGTGATGAAAGCGAACCTGCCGGTCAGTGCGTGAAAAAGCCTTTTGCCAAAATATCTTGGCTGTTTCCAAAAGGGTCCATGTTCCTACCAGGTTGGTGTGGATAAAGGCGTCCGGGCCGGAAATGGAACGATCGACGTGGCTCTCGGCGGCAAAATGAACTACGCTGTCGATGGCATATTCCTTGAAGATATGTTCAACGAGGGGACGGTCGGCAATGTCTCCCTTGATAAAGGTGTGTTGCCCAGGTTGGGGCAGGCCGATAAGGTTTTCGGGAGACCCGGCATAGGTCAGCAGGTCAAGATTGACGATGCGGACGTTGGGATGTCTGGCCAGGAAATAATGGATAAAATTGGCTCCGATGAAGCCGGCGCCACCGGTCACGAACATGTTGGAAGGTTGGAAAAGGGGCATGGTGGGTCTCGGACTCTTGAATGGGTTGTGTTTGGGGGGGGAGAGCTCCCCAACATACGAACAGTCGGGGACGAAGTTCAAGGTTTGGTTCCAGCTTGGGTCTCTCGGTGCATTGGAATGGATGTTGCTTGACTGCGGTGCGTTGGGATTGTTCCGGATGGCGTCGGGGAGGTTGGCGTGTGACCTCGGAATCTCCGTTGATTTCGGGAGCTGGCGGGTTCGTTGATGGTGAAGCCGGGAGTCTGGTGTGTCTGTGTAAGGGGCTTTTATTTCGCAAAAGATTGGTTTAACATGACGGGATTGTTTGGGATGGGCCCATGACGCCTTCCTTGAGGTGGGTGGAAGATGATGAGAATATTTGCCCCGGACTTTCAGGACCGTACCGATTCTTTGGAAGAAGTCTGTCCTTTCCAGCCTGGAAATCGGGACCAGAGTGGGAGAAATGCGGTTATGAATAAATTGCAGGTCGTCTGTGGCGTGTTTGCTTGCTCCGTGCTTCTTTTTGGGTGTCAAAACATGCCCAAGCCGGAGGATAGCCAAGGTGTTGCGTCTCCTTTGCAGAAGAGCAACCAGGAGATGGCGGAGAGGGACCAGGGACTTCGCAGAGGTGAGGCGGAGCTTTTCCAGGATTTGCGGCACTTGTACTCCGGTGCCCCCAACCGGGATGTGCATGGCACCCTGTTGAGGGAGTCGGAGGCGTTGACCAGTCGGCAGCAGGAGCTGCATCGTGATTTGGCCAAGAAGGTCTCTTCGCCGCCCGAGCTTCAGCCTGTGTTGCCTGAGTACAACCCCCTCGACGACATCGTGGTTTCCCTGGAGATGGACAAAGAGGATGTCCGTCACATCTTCCAGGCTCTGGCCAAGATGACCAATATGAACCTGTTGATCAATCCGGAGATCCTCAAGGATCCGCCCTATGTGAGTGTGAGCTTCCGCAATGTGGAGGCCTCCACGGTTTTCAGGGAGGTTTTGGATCTGGCGGATCTTTATGGCAGGATCGATGACAATGTCCTGCGGGTGGATCCCCATCAAGAGGCGACCTACAACGTTGATTTCCTTGAGACCGACACCACGTCGACCTTTTCGGCGGGTGGTGATGTCATGGGCGAGTCTGGCGGTGGGGATGCCAAATCCAAGGGGATCACCGGAAGCTACTCCGTGACCGGCAAATCCGGGGATACCAATCCCTATTCGCAGTTGGATGGCATTTTAAAATCGGCCATTGGCGAGGGTGGCACCTACAATCTGAATCGGATGTCCGGCCTTCTTCACGTCAAGGCTCGACCGTCGGCTGTGCGGCGAACCGCCAAATTGCTGGAGGAGTTCAAGGAGATTGTTGGCCGACAGATTTTAATCGAGGCCCGCATCATGGAGGTGCGCCTGAACGACCAACACCAGACAGGCGTGGATTGGCTCGCTTTGCGCAATGGCATTCTCATCAACCGGGGTATTGGTCAGACCCTGACCCCTCCCCTCCTCTCCAATCCTCAGGTTTCGTTCTCATCCCTTCCCAATTTGGTGACCAGCACCTCCGCTGCGGTGGCCGGGGCGTCGGGCATGGCTCTGACCATTGGCAGGAATGTGGGTAAGACTTCTCTGTTGGCTGCCCTCAACATGCTGAAACAGTACGGTGATGTGCATACTGTTTCCAATCCGTCCATTCGGGCGCGGCATGGCCAGCCTGCCATGATCAGCGTGGGTCAGTCCCAGGCGTTCGTGAAACAAACCAAAACGACCACCAACCAACTGAATGGCGCAAACACATCTACCGTCGACGTCACTGTGGACAATGTTTTTCAGGGGTTGGTCATCGGTATCGTTCCTTTCATCAATTCCCAAGGGAAGATCACCCTCTCCATTCACCCGGTCAAAAGTGACGTGGATTTGAGCAATTCGCCTGCCATGGGTGATACGGTGATCACCCTGCCGAAGGTGGACCTGAAGGAGATGAGCACTTCGTTACAGCTCGACAATGATGACACGGTGATCCTGGGCGGGTTGATCAACAAGACACGCTCCTCGGTGCGGACGGGTGTGCCGGTGATTTCCGAGATTCCTTTGCTGGGGAGATTGTTTACTTCCAACAGCGACAGCGATGTCGTGAGTGAGTTGGTCATCATGCTGCGAGTGAATGTCCTATGAGTGTCATATACCGAGCTTTACGCAAGCTGAAGCAGGAAGACGCGATGGATGGTGGCGCCAAGAAGGCGGGGGTGAACCTGGGCAAGTCCTATGATGGGAGCGACGATGAGGGGGAGATGCCTCCTTCGGTCAAGATCGCTCTGAAGTCTCTTCCCCCGATTATTCTGAGCATAGGCGTCGGGTATTGGTGGTATGCTCAGCAGGGGAAGGTCGAGGGCTTCGACCTGCCGAACCGTGCGGCATCGACGGCTTCGGCGCCCGGGAGTCCCACCCCGGCCTTGCCGTCCGGCGCCGGAGCGACTCCACAGGCCAACGCTGCTGCGATGGCGGATGCTGCCCGTCTGGGTCAGGCCGCGCTGAGTGGTGCGGGTGGCAAACCTCCTGGTGGTGACCCGGCTGCTGCGATGGCGGATGCTGCCCGTCTGGGTCAGGCCGCGCTGAGTGGTGCGG
>JADGBZ010000077.1:5789-16324 GCA_015231175.1 Magnetococcales bacterium
CTCCTGGGGGTGACCCGGCTGCTGCGATGGCGGATGCTGCCCGTCTGGGTCAGGCCATGCTGAGTGGAGCGGGTGGTTCGCAGCCTGGATCAGGTGCTGCACAGGCCGGGGGTGTCCCTGGCTCTGCCTCCTTGGGGCAGGCGATGGGAGGGGGGCAACCCGTCCAGAGCCAGGTTGCCGATGCGGATGCGGCGCGCCTGGAAAAACTGATGAACGACATGGCTGGCGCGGATACGCAGCAGGGTGTCAACCCCAAGGTTGCCAGGGAGGGAAAGTCCACTGGCGCTTCTTCGGAGGGGGGGCATCTGGCTGGGCGACGTGGCGAGGCCGGAGCAGGCAAGGGTGGGGGGGGTGCCCCTGCTGCCAAGGTTGATGCTGCGGATGTGTCTTCGGAGGGTATGGCCCAGGCGAATGCCGTGGCCGATCAGATCAGAAAGAGGACCGTGGAAACAGCTCACGCCGTTTCTAAAGTGAGGAAAGCCTTGGCCGATGGTTCGTCCGGCGAGGTGGACTCCGGGTTGAGCAAGCTTGCGGCCATGAAGGGGGAGAACAACCCCTATGTCATGAAAATGCAGGCTTATGTCTATATGCGGGAAGGGAAATATTTGCAGGCGGGGAGTTTGTTGGAGGATGTCCTGAAGAAGAGAAAGAACGATCTTGATGCAGCCAAAAACATGGTCATCGTCGAGATGAAGACTGAACAACAATCTTCTGCTCGTGATCGTCTGAAGGATCTCATGCGCCGCTATCCCGGTGATCGGCAGCTGCGTGAACTTCATCAGCATCTGAATTGACGGTGGCGACACTGGGTTGGAAGTTTTTCCCGCTTTATCTTCACCAGCTTTTGAATTGACGGTGGCGACACTGGGTTAGAGGTATTTCCCGCTTGACTGGTGGGTTTAGATTCGACGACAGCTGGAATCGTGTCGTCCTGGCCGGTTTGCTTCCCGTGTGGGCTGGTGGGTTTGAGGTGGCTGAACGGGAGAGGATAGGATGGGAGGATATGAGAAGAAATGGTTGCGCAGAAGGAGGCCTTCCTTGATTTTCTTGGGTTAAAGCGCAACCCGTTCCCGGTCTCCCCGGATAGTGAGTACTTTTTCCTGCCCTCCAGGATAGATGCGTTGATCTCGGAGGTTTTGCACAGTATCTTCACACGCAAAGGTTTTTTGGTCTTGACGGGTGAGGTTGGACTGGGCAAGACGACCATAAGTCGGAGAATTTTGCGTCTCCTGGATGGGGAGGGGGTCGAGTCGGCCCTGGTGTTCAATACCTTTTTGCAGGGTTCGGATCTCCTCAACGAGATTGTCAGGGATTTTGGGATCGCCACCAAGGATGAGACCATGCAGGGTCGTATTGAGGCCCTGAACCGGTTTTTGATGGACCGTTACGCAATGGGTAGAAATTGCGCCATCATCATTGACGATGCCCAAAATTTGTCGACGGAGAGCCTGGAACTGATCCGGATGATCTCCAATCTGGAGGCTAACGCCGAGAAACTGGTGCAGATTCTCCTGGTTGGCCAACCGGAGCTCATCGACAAGCTCAACACGCACGAGATGCGGCAGTTGAAAAGCCGTGTCGTTGTCCACGCCGAAGTGCTGCCTCTGAGCCAGGAGGAGCTGAAGCAGTATGTCTACTTCAAGCTCAATACGGCTGGTTCGCAGGGGGGGGTGCAGATAACGGACCGGATTTTTAAGACGATGCATGCTTTGACAGGCGGCAATCCAAGAAGAATCAACAATCTGATGGATCGTTGTCTCTATGGCCTCTTCGCCTACAACACCCACAGGATCAGCAAGCGGCTGTTGCTGGAGGTGGCGGCGGAGGTGGGTTTTGGCATGCCGAAGTGGCCGTGGAAGCGTTGGGCCTTCAGGGGTGGCCCGGTCTTGGTGGTTGTGACCGGCTTGGCGTGGGTCGTCTTGCATCCCGACTCTTTTCCGAGGGGTGAGGGAGGGGGGTCGGTTTCCGTGGAGTTGGCCAAGGCCAAGACCATGCAGCGCCATGCCGAGGCCGAGGCGGCCAAGGCCAGGGCCGCTCAGGAGAAGGCGCATGCCGAAGAGTTGAAGGCCAAGGCAGCCCAGGAGTCAGCGAAGACCGAGATTGCCCGGGCCCGGCAGGCCGAGGAGAAGGCCCGACAGGAGGTTTCCCAGGCCCAAATCCGCGAGGCACAAGTCCTGACACAGGCAGCCAAAGGTGTTGAAAAGGCGGATGGCCAAAACATTCAGGAAGTTTTGGCACAAGCGCGCAAGATGCGCGAAGAGGCCGAAGAGAAGGTGCAACGGGCTGAACAGGCTTTACAACGGGCGATGGAAGAGTCAAAACGGCAGGGGGAGGTGTTGCTTCGGTCCGTTGAGGCCCGGCAAAAAGGGGAGCAGGAGGGGAGCCGGGCCCAGGAGGAGTTGGCCAGGATCCAGATTGCGGTCCAGGAGCAGACCAGGGCTTTGACCCAGGCCTTCGCCGACCAGGAGAAGGCACAGGCGGAAACGGCGGAGGCGCGCAGGCAGGAGGCTCAGGCGCGTGCAGAGGCGGAATCGCGCGCGAAAGAGATGGCCGAGCTGACCAGACAGACGCGCGAGCAGGAAGAAAAATTGGCCCAGGCCAAGGCGCTGCGGGAACAGGCCGAGGCCGAGGCCGCCCAGGCGCGCAACAATGTTGCCCATGTCATGGCCCAGGCCGAGGATATCAAAAAAAATGCGCAGGATGTCGTTGCAAAGGCCAAGGAGGAACTGACCCGGGGTGAGGCGGAATGGCAGAGGGGGCGGCGCAAGTTTTTAAATGAAATCAAAGCCGCCCGTGATGAGGCCGATGCCAGGATAGCCAGTTCCGGGAAGCGTGCGGCGGAGCTGCTTGCCCAGTTCCGACAAACACATGCCCTGGGTGAGGCGGGTGCGCCGGGGAAAAAGGCGAACGACAGCGATAAACACTTGGCCGAGTTGGACATCATGCGGCAAAAGGCGGTCGCCGAGGCAGGTTCTTTACGTTCGGACGTGGAGAAGGTATTGGCAAGGGCCGAGCTTGCACAACAGCAGGCCGAGGCTCTGCAAAAGGATTACCAACAAAAACAGGTTGATTTGACATCGGATAAAATGCAGGATCAACTCGTTGAGTTGCAGGCTGCGCGGGAACGGGCCGAGAAAGAGGCCCATGATGCCAGCAGACAGGTTGCCGCCATGCGAGAGCAGGCGCGTAACGCGCAGCAGGTGGTGAGCCATATCCAGGAGCGGCTGCATTTGCATGAGGATCGGTCCGGTTTGGTTGTCCCGGTCGCAGCGGAGTTGCTTCGTTTCATGGCTCGTTCCGGGCTGGAGTCGTTCTCTGAGTCCTTTTCCCGTGGTTTGGTGACTGGCTCCCTTGATGTTGCCGAGCAAAAAATTGCCCGGGAGACCGGCTACCGGTTGGTCCAACTGGAACATCTGCCGCCCGGAGTGGAGGCGCGTCATGCCATCATGACACATACTTTGAGCGATGGATCCAAGAGGCACATGTTCTTCTGGAAGCCGCCATTTTGGGTTGATATGGTTTATTTTGGGCAAACAGATGAAAATATAGGCAAGTTGCAGGAGATGCTGGCCAGGAATCAGGTTTATAAGGAGCCGGTGGATGGGATAGCCGGGAGGTACACCTTGTTGGCCCTGGTGGGTTTCCAGAAGAAGGTTGGCCTTCCATTGACCGGACAGCCCGATGCCGCCACATTGTTTCTTCTCTCCCATGGATCCGAGGCGGGGGCAGGTGAAAAGCCCGGGGTTGTGGTTGGGCCCCCGCTCACTTCGAAGCCGTTGAAAATACTTCCGGACAAGGTGAGTGTCGCTGCCAAGAACGAGAAAACCCAGTGGGTGGTGCAGGTTGCGAGCGTGGAGCGGGGCGCGGATCCGAGTCATGTTGTTAAGATGTTAAAAGATAAGGGATTCTCTGTGTTTGAGCAACCGCTTGTTTCCAGAGAGACCGGTAAGGAGTGGGTGACGATCCGGGTTGGGCCGGTTGCATCACAAGGCGAGGCTGCGGATTTATCCCAAAAATTGGAACCCTATTTCCAACAGGACAGGCTCATCCTTGAGTACCATTCCACAGTGTCTGGTGTGGATGGTAAGGGTGGCTTGTGAACCGTTCCGGCAGTCGATCAACAAGAGGGTGGTAACCATGGCGGAAGGTGCGCAGAAAAAACCGTTGGGGGAGTTGCTCAAGGATAAGCAGCTCATTACGCAGGACCATATCGAGTTGGCGCTTCAGGATCAAAAAATCACCAAGGAGAGGGTTGGTGAGATCTTGGAGAGGCTCGGGTTTGTTTCCCAGTACGATGTGGCCACGACCATCGCCGAACAGGAAAAGCGGGAGTATGTGGATGTGGATCGGGTGATTCCCAACGAGGACACCCTGCGTCTTTTCAATCAAAATCTATGTGAGTTGCACCATTTTCTCCCACTGAGCCATGCCGGGGGCGAGATTCAGATCATATCGGCCAATGATGACGTGGGACAATTGGAGAAGTTGGTCAGTCGGCACACAGGTTTGCGCCCCCGGTTTCGTCAGGGCGAAAAAAATAAAATCCGCAATGCTGCTCAGTATTACTACTATTTTCTGGAAAATCCGGTCGAAAAATTGTTGCAGAAGGAGCTCCAGTTGCTGGCGGCTGACGTTGATGATGTCCGGGCGTTGGATCCCCTCATCAACCATCTGTTTCAACTGGCCGTCAAGCTGCGGGCCTCGGATATTCATATTCGCCCCATGGACCGGAGCATCAATGTCGCTTTCCGGGTCGATGGTGTGATGCGTTCCATGTTTGCCATGCCCACCAGCATGAAGCGATTGATTTCGACGCTCAAGATGCGCGCCGATATGGACATTGCAGAACAACGTCTTCCCCAGGATGGGAGCTTTTCCGAGACGATTCTGAGCAGCCGTTACGATTTTCGTGTATCCACGACGGTTTGCCCGTTTGGCGAAAACATGGTTATGCGTCTGCTGCCCATGCGCAGCGACTTCATGAGCATGTCGCAGTTGGGTTTCGAGGCGGAGGATGTGCTCCTTTTGCGGAAGATTTTCAACGAGCCGTTCGGTATTGTCCTGTTGACCGGCCCTACCGGTTCTGGCAAAACCACGACCCTTTATGCTGCGGTCCGGGCCTTGAACTTGACCGAAAAGAACGTGCTCACGGTCGAAAACCCGATCGAGTATCGGATTCCGCTGGTGCGGCAGACCCAGATCAATGTCAAGGCGGGTTATACTTTCGCTTCGGCCATTCGCCATTTTCTCCGGCATGACCCGGATGTCATTCTGGTCGGTGAAGTCCGCGACAAAGAGACTGCCGAGACGGCCATTTCAGCGTCGGAAACCGGTCATATGGTGCTCTCCACGCTGCACACCAACACCGCTTTTGGTGCCTTGCCACGCTTGCGTTCTCTGGGGATTCCCTCCTTCATGGTGGCCGACTCCCTGGTGGGTGTGGTGAGTCAGCGGCTGGTGCGGCGTATTTGCACCACCTGCCGCGAAGAGTACAAACCCACCCAGGAGGAGTTGGATTATGTAGGGGATCCGACCATCAAGGTGTTGTATCGTGGCAAGGGGTGTCCGACCTGTTTCGGTACCGGGTTTCTCGGGCGGACGCTGGTTTATGAAATACTCCGAATCGACAAGAATCTTTCGACGCAGATTGCCCGGGATGACCACCTGGACGACATGGTTGCCTCGGCAAAGGAGGCTGGTTTCATAGACATCATGGATAATGCCCGGGCCAAGCTGAAACGGGGGGATATTTCCGTCAGTGAGGTGATCCGGGTGCTTGGTTATTGAGGAAAGAGTGCCGACCGGAGGAGTTATGGCGTATTTTCGTTACAAGCTGATCGACAAGGATGGACGAGTCCGGGGCGGGTGGGTCGAGTTGCCCTTCCAGAATCCGGTCTCGGCCATGACCTATCTGGAAAAGAAAGGGAGTACGGTCCTCTTTGTGGAGGCTATTCCTCCGGTGCTGGCCGGGTTGTTCGGTGCGGTGATGGAGTTTTTTGCCACGCCTGTCACCAAGGCGGAACTGGCCGAGGCATTGAATAACGTTGCCGTCATGTTGAGCGCCGGGATTCCGCTGCTGACTGCCCTCAAGGATGCCATGGGTGAACATGATAATCCCACTTTGGCGCGCCTGGGTAATGAGATTGCCATGCGTGTCGAGGGTGGTGTGAGCCTGACCGAGGCGGTCAAGATGTATCCTCAACACTTTCCCGGGGCGATGGTTTTCCTGGTCAAACTGGGGGAGGAGAGCGGCAATCTGGACCGGACGCTCAAAGATGCCGGAGATCACGTCAAACGGGTCGATCGCATCATGAAGGACACCAAATCGGCCATGATTTACCCTGCGTTCATGTTTACGGCCATCTTTGGGGCCATGGCCTTCTGGCTGGTGGTCGTTGCTCCGGTCCTGAGTGAACTTTTCAGACAAGCCGAGTTGAAGCTGCCCTGGTTCACTGTTGCCGTCATCCACGCCTCGGACTTCTTGAAGGATTACATCCTCATGATTATGGTGGCGATCTTCGTATTGTACAGATTATTGAAACTCGCGAACGACATCCACAAGCCGACCAGGAGATTTTTTCACCGCCTATGGTTGAAGATTCCGGTCATCAAGATGATCATCCAATCTTTCAACTTGGCCTTCATCACCGAGTATCTCAGTCTCATGTTGCAATCCGGTGTCGATATCTTCAAGAGTCTGGATACCATGAGCCAAAATCTTAAAAACGAGATTTACAAGGAAAAACTGGCCCAGGTGCGTTCGCATCTCGTGCAGGGTAATGGCCTCAGGGACTCGTTTCACGAGGCGCGCATTTTTCCGAGTTTTGTCGTCCGCATGATCGGCGTTGGGGAGCAGAGCGGTACCTTGTCCGATCAGCTCAACTACGTTGCCGAGGATTACAGGATCAAGCTGGAGCTGCTTGTGGCCAATATCGCCAAGATCATCGAGCCAGTGGCTCTGGCCGTCGGCGGTGGCCTTTTCATAGCCATTATCATTGCCCTGTTCGCGCCCGTGTACCAGCTGGTCTCGAAAATGGGCGGCGGATGATGCCCCATGGCCATGTGCAAGAGGGGCCGCCGTCAGGTAGCCAGGGGCGACAGGGAGCGGGGTGAACCCCAATAGGGGACAAACTGGCCTTGGGTCGCTTCACGGCTTGGCCACAGGTTGGCCAGGGCAGGGCTCGGGGTGGTGAGCAGGGCGTTTTTGGCTTCCGTGCAGACGTTGCGGACAATCTGGTGGGTTGATATATCTCGGAACATACGTTGAATGGGTTTGAAAGCCGAACGTGAGCCGTGTGCCAGTTTGTGCGCAACATGCAGATCGACATCGGGAGTGTCTGCGCCGAAAGAGTCGATTGTTGTCTCGCTGATCAGGCGGGAGTGCCCTTTGCCCGGGCTGGTATGAAGGATGAAAGTCATGGGGGTCGTCTCCAGTAGTCGAGTGCTTCTCTCGTGTAACCATACGCTGCCTTTTGTTTCCCTTGAGTCAGGGATGTCTATGACAAAGCAGTAAACGTGCCATTTCTTTCCTGGCTTGTTTGTCGTTTAAAATGAAAGAATTGGAAGGAGTGTGGTGCGAGTGCTTTTCCTGGTGGTCCACTGAGGTCTGTAGGACGGCATATTGTGCCATTTTCGTGGGAAATTCTTTCCCGGGAAGGCTCAGGAGAGGGAATAAAGAATGATGGTGCGAAAGATTTGGCAGATGGTTTTGCCGTGGGGTTTGTTTGCCGTGGCGCTTTCCTGTGGTGTTGCCGATGCCCAGGCGGAAATGGAGCGGCCACCGCTCCGGCATATAGCTGCGGCGGCTTGCGGCGAGTGCCATCAGGAGATTTTTCGTGAGTGGCAGGCATCAATGCATGCGCAAAGTTCTGCACTTCATGATCCATTGCACGGGGCGATGTATCGCGTGATGATCGGCGACCCAACCCAGGAGGGGGTGCAAACCCCCAAGACGGGCGGCTACCCCGAATGTCTTCGCTGCCATGCTCCCAATGCCGCCCAGGATGGCAAGACCCGACTGGATGCCATGGCGGCCTACACGGAAGGGGTGAATTGTGTGAGTTGTCACACCATGGAGGCGTTTCATGGGGTCAAGGGGAGCGACGGCCAGTTGCGTTTGGGGAATGCGGCCTACACTTTCAGTCTGAAAGAGTTGCAGGGGCCCTATGGCGCTCACCACGGCCAGGCGCCTGCCATGTCGCCCGGGAATGGTGCGGGCGCCCCCCCCACTGTCAATCCTTTCCCGCATGTCCAGAATGGGACTCTGTTCCAGAGTTCCGATCTCTGTCTGGGGTGTCATGAGCAACAAAACAATCCCCAGGGGGTGCCCGTTTGTGCCACAGGGCCGGAGTTGGCGGCGGCTGGTCAGACGGTGACCTGTCAATCGTGCCATATGCCTACGGTCAATGGGCATGCCAGTCATGCCATGGCCGGCGGGCATGATGCCAGCATGCTGAAACGGGGGGTCACGCTGGATCTGGTTGCCACGGCACAAGGCGAGCAGGTTCTGGTGAATGTGACACTGCGCAACAATCTGGTCCATAATTTTCCAACCGGGGCGCCATTCCGTTGGGTTGCCTTACAGCTGACTGCACGGGATGCAAGCGGTCAAACCATTTGGAAAAATGATCCGGCGACGCTTGGCAAAGAAGATGAGCAGGCCATGTTGATGATGAAACTGGTGGATGCCGAAGGCCGTCCGGTACCGCCTGCCATGGCCACGAAATTGGCTGGAGATTCCCGACTGAAACCGCAGGAGACACGCACGTTGGCGTACCACATACCTGCCAAAGGGGTGCAGAGCGTACAGGCCGAGTTGCGCTACGGATTGCTTTTGCCACCCATGATGCACAAGATGGCTGACAAGGTGCCTGCCGAGGCAATGCAACCTGTTGTATTCACAAAAGTGATTCGGACAATCTCCAGGTAGATGGGGTGTTGTGGGAGCTCGTCGGGTGAAGCGGTTATTGTGGACCTGGCTGGCCCTGCTTGTGGTGTCGGGGTGGACATTCATCGCCGTGGGGGAGGGTGTTCCTCCCCCGTTTGCGCGTGTGGGACCGGTGGCCAAACCAAACTGTGCGGCTTGTCACGCCTGGTTGGAGAGTGTATCGAAGCCACGACCTTTGCTGGCGCCCCATAATGCGTTGGTTCTCTCCCATGGCAAGGGAACGCTGTGGTGCCTGGATTGCCACGTCAGCGATGGGCGGGAGAAGTTGCGCGCCGGCGGGGAGAGCGAAGTGACCTGGAACGAAGAGGACCGGCTTTGCGCCCTGTGCCATGGCCGGAATGTGGGCAAGTGGCAGGCAGGAGTGCATGGCAAGCGTGTGGGGAGCTGGCAGGGAACGCCGCGTGCCATCTTGCGCTGTCGCGTCTGTCACGACGCCCATCAACCGGCGAGCCGCCCTTGGTTGCCGGATCCACCCCCACCTCGTAAGCGGCAGGGGACAGTATGACCCCTTTGCCTGAAAACGAAGGTCCGGTTGATGGGCGGCGGCGTCGCCTGTTGCAGGGCGGTGTAGCCACAGGTTTGGCCATGGCCGGCAGCGGGAGCCTCTTGGCCATGGCCGACGCCGATGGTGCGGTTTCGGATACCTTGGGGAGTTTTTTCCAGGATCACTATCTGCGCATGCAACCCCATGAGGTGGTTGCCGCCTTGGCACGGATCGAACGTCGCATCCAGCGCGATTACGGCGTCAAGGCCACGTGCAGCGCCACGCTGCCGCAACCAGCTGTCGCTTTTGCCTTTGCCCTCAATTTGTCGAAATGCGCCGGCACCCGTCGTTGCGTGGAGGCTTGTGTGCAGGAGAATAATTGCGGTCGCGATGGTACTCTGCAAAATATTCGTGTTCTGGAGATGGATGCCGGTCAACAGGACTTGTCCAAGGGAGACCCTTATTATCAACCGGAAAAGGTTCCGGTTCCGGGCCGATGGTATCTGCCTGTGCAATGTCAGCAGTGTGATGATCCCCCCTGTGTGCAGGCCTGTCCGGTCGGCGCCACCTGGAAGGAGCCGGATGGCGTGGTGGTCATCGATTATGATTGGTGTATCGGGTGTCGCTATTGCGCCGTTTCCTGCCCTTATTGGGCACGTCATTTCAACTGGGGAAAACCCCGGTTGACCGGAGATGAGGTGACGTTGCAAACCCACTATCTGGGCAATCGGCCTCGGATGGCCGGGGTGATGGAAAAGTGTACCTTTTGTTTGCAACGAACCCGCCAGGGAGGGATGCCGGCGTGCCAGGAGGCGTGTCCCACCGGGGCGCGCATTTTTGGCAATCTGCTCGATCCCGACAGCGAGATTCGCTACGTTCTGACCCATCAGCAGGTCTTTCGTCTGAAGGAGGATTTGCATACCTCTCCCCGTTTTTGGTATTTTGCGGATGGACCATGACGGGCCGACATGGGGGAGCGAGTCTGCGCAAGGGGTTTTTTGTAACTATTCAGCATGCGTAATTGTTCACCACCCTTGCAGGAAAAGCTAGGACATGAAAGCCTTTGTCAGGGCTTCGCCCCGAACCCCACCAGGACGCTGTCCT
>JADGBZ010000078.1 GCA_015231175.1 Magnetococcales bacterium
ACCCCCCCTGGCAGAAACTGCTTGACAGTCAAGACAGTTGCTGGACCCCGTTTCAGTTGCTGAGTTCCCGGGCGCTCTCCCGATCCCATGGTTTGGGATCCTTGAGTCTGGTTTGCAAACGGTCAAAGTCGATCTGGATGCGGTTGGCTGCATCGAACTCTCCGGGAATCACCTCGCAGCGGCGTTGGATGTTTGTGATGGAGTCTGCATCAAACGGTTCCAGATGCGCCTGCCAGAAGAGATAGACAGGCCGGTCCGTGCGCCAGATCAGCATGGTGGTGGTGGACTGGGCCAAAAGGATGGTGTAGGCATCGGCCTGGGACCAGACCTTTTCAAACGGGGCGCGCTCCACCCGCACCTCCGGGCCAAACAACTCTTCGTGACCATTCCAGGTGCTCTCGGGGTGTACCTTGTAGATGACCCGATAGCCCCAGGCCAGCAGGGAATGGCATAGACGCACCTCAAAATCCAGGATGGGCAGCAGGGCCAGGTTGCCGCGCGGATTTTCCGGATTGCAGATGATACCCATCACCATGATGGTCTTGTTCGTTCCGGACCATGGGGGGGCCATGGGGGTAAAATCATCCTGCCTGTCTTCATGCAACCATCTGATGTCACATGTAAAAGTGAGGGGATGGCGTTCTGACGCCTCCCGCAGGCGCCGGGCCCGGACCGGGGTGCCGCAATGAAAGGTGTCCGCGTTGATCAAATCCACCAGAATGAGCATGTTGACGATGCGAAAGTGGTAATCGGCATGCTCGCTGGCATGGACCTTGCCGCCATTTTCCTTGCACGCCATGGCCAGCAGACCGGCACTGTAGGGAGAGAGGGAGCCCAAAAAACAATCCATGGGACGGCCACGGAAAATTTTCATCATATGGTTGAAATCTCTCAGGGCGCCCTCCAGTTGGGGGTGAATGAAGGTCGCAAGGAGAGGTTGCAAATCCTGCCGGGAGACCATCAGCCCATATTGGTTGCATAACCCCTCCAGGAAGGTGGATAAACCTTCCAATGCCGTCAGCACGGATTGGCTCTCTTCCCGGCTCAGGGGTTGGGAGCGCTCCATGAAGCTGTAGGGGTTGCGCACGCGCCACGTCCAAACGCACGGCACATCGTTCGGAATGCGGAGATTGTTGAGACAAACCAGCGGGCGCGGCAGATGCAACAGGTCGATCAACCGGAGCAACGCAATCTGGCCCAATCTGGCGACCGATTTTTTGAGGGGTGAACTCTTGTCGAAACGACTGAAAAGGAGGTTTCTGCCGTGTACCATGACTGGCGTGGAGCCGTGGTTGATCAGGCGAAGACCCGGGATGGCCGTTTTTTTCAGGCAATTTTGCGCGTGGCGGTAGTAGAGCCACGTGGCGACCCCGAGATAAAATCCTTTTTTCAAAAAAAGCGCCCGGTTTCCCGGCGTGGGACTTTCCAGAAACGTGACAGCCAAAAACCGGGAGAGCGACTGGATCAAATCGTGCAAAACCAGACTGCTGCCGGGCCAGGTAAAATCCCTGGTTCCCAAAACAGCCAGATCGACCTCGATGTTTTGATCTGGACCCAACAGAAATGCTTTGCTTTTCTCCATGTCAAGTCCTTTTTGGCTTGCGCAAATGACCAACGCATCGAGGTTCAGGGGGCTGGCGCCCCATCGCCGCAGGCAGGGGCTGAGGGTACCATCTCTGGACAGGAGCGGGCAATGGTTCGGTCGGGGCCAGGCAGGGCAATCGCATTTGGCATGGGTCTACCCGAGGCCATGACCGTTTTTTGGTATTGGGGTCCAGGGGGCTGGCTCCCTGGCAGGTTCAGGACGGAGTCCTGGCGGGGTTCGGGGCGAGGCCCTGACAAAGGCTTTCATTTCCAAGTTTTTATTGTCGACAATATGGGTGATTTGAGTTGACCATGTTCGCACGTGATGCCTGGATTGTCCAAGCCATGGGGTTGGGCCACCTTTTGGATGGCAACCATGACCCCGAGAATGCACCATGCATCGACCCGACCATGCCGGGCGGGTCGGGGTTGCTGGGCATTCCTGATCTCTCTTCTCTGCGTGAACAATTGCAGGCGCAAAAGGGGGACTCTCTCATGCTTCGTACTCCAAACAAGCCGGGAGATCGGCGCCCGCCCACGCCCTTGGTTGCGGTTTCTTATCCCAAAAGCGGCACGCACCTGTTGTCCGATATTTTGCAGTTGGTGACAGGCCAGGAGTTCTATTGGCCGGATCACTATCCATCCAATGCCATTTCCAGGGGTGTCCTGGATCAAATTCCCAGGGGTCATTTTCTCATCGGGCACTGGCATGCCAACGATCTTGATCTGTTTGAGGAGATGTTGAATCGTTCCTGCAAAGTGATTGTACAATACCGGGATCCGCGAGATCAGATCACCTCATTTTATCATTATTATACAAAAGTTGTCGCCACATCGAAAAACATGTTTGCCAGGATTTTGCTCGATGTCAGCACGGAAAAGGCTCTCAACAGACTTATCACAGGTGGAACCCTTGTAAAAGATGTTGAATTTCCATCCTTGCCTGTCAATCAAGTCGCCTGGCTGGAGCAGTGGAGGCGCATGTGCGTACTGTTTCACATACCAATTTGTTTTGTTTCCTATGAGGAGGTGGTCAACAACAAAGTTGATACCATTGGGAGAATCGCCCGTTTTCTGGATACACCCCTCTCCCGGGAACAGTGTGTCACCATTGCCCGTTTGACGCAATTCGATCAAACATCCGTGACTATAAGAAAAACTGCCGTCGCCAAAAACATCAAACGTAAAGGTATCGTCGGTGATTGGCAAAACAGCTTCACTCTGGTGAACAAGGTGGTTTTCAAGTCGGTTGCGCAGCAGATTTTAGAGTGTCTGGGTTACGAGAGCGACGATAACTGGTAGATAAGGCGTAACCGTTCAGTACCCCTTCCAGAAAAGCCTGGACATGAAAGCCTTTGTCAGGGCTTCGCCCCGAACCCCACCATGGCGCTGCCCTGGACAAAGCCAGGGAGCCAGCCCCCTGGACCCCAATTCGTTGCCGAGTACAGAATGGCTACCTTTTGGAGGGTGATCCACAAAATCGCCGTGCGGCGGCATGGGCCATCTTGCGGCGAAGGGGCGCGTTGGGTATGATGCGGCACATCCTGCTGACGGTCCAAAGGGGGAGGGACGTTTGGAAGGAAGATATCGCCAACAAGTCGCCTACTGGCTGTATGCCTGCTGCATCATGGTTTTGGCCATGGTGGTGATCGGCGGTGTCACCCGCCTGACCGGGTCGGGGCTCTCCATCGTGAACTGGGAGCCGGTGCGTCGTTGGTTGCCACCCACCTCCACTGCGGAGTGGCAGGCGATGTTCGATCTGTACCGGACCTCGCCGGAGTATCTGAAGGTTCATGCCACCACGATGGATCTGGCCGGGTTTCAAGGCATCTTCTGGCTGGAATATATTCACCGGTTGGTGGGCCGCATCGCCGGCATGGTGTTTTTGTTCCCCTTTCTCTTCTTCCTGTTGACCCGGCGCCTGCCTGGCACATTGGCTCCCCGTCTGATGGGAATTTTTTTGTTGGGCGGTGCGCAAGGCCTCCTTGGGTGGTACATGGTGAAGAGCGGCCTGGTCAACGACCCCAGCGTCAGCCCGTACCGTCTCACTGCCCACCTGATGTTGGCTTTTCTGATTCATGTCGCCCTGTTCTGGACCGCCCTGAGCCTGCACCTGGGAGTGACGACCGTGCCGCCCGCAACGACACGGGGCATGCGCCGTGCGGCCTGGGCGCTGACCGGGCTTATTGCCCTGACGGTCGCCTCGGGTGGCTTTGTGGCAGGACTTAAGGCCGGACACGCCTTCAATACCTTCCCCCTCATGGATGGACACTGGATACCCCCGGAATATGGGCAACTGGAACCGTTCTGGCACAACTTTTTTGAAAATATTGCCACAGTCCAGTGGGATCACCGCCTCCTGGCCGTCGTGACCTTGTGCAGTGTGCTGCTGTTCAGAGTGGCCGCGCTCCGCCACATCCTGCCTGCCAGGACACGCAATGGGTTGAATTTTCTCGTGGGAGTTGCCATGCTCCAGGTGGGGCTGGGGATAGCCACGCTCCTGCTGGAGGTTCCGCTCTTCCTGGCGGCGGGCCATCAGGGCAATGCCTTGATTTTGTTGACAGCAGCCCTGTTTGTCACGCATCAGTTGCACCATCCGGCTCCCATGCGCAACCCGATTTAACTTTGTCAGGGCTTCGCCCCGAACCCACCGGGACATCGTCCTGGATCTGCCAGGGAGCCAGCGCCCTGGATCCCGATTCGTTGGTTGGTGCTGAATGGTTGCTTGCTGTGAAGGACTCTATCGGGGTGTTGCCCCGAACCCCTTCCTTCTGGATCTTCACCCCGGTTTTTCGAGCGTCATCGCAAGCATCCTGGCGCACGGAGAGGACGGAAGGTAGACTGGACCGGTTCATTTTGGCACTCCTTCAAAAAAAGGGAACAGAAAGCGATGACCGCATCGAAGAAGCAGGCAGATGCCTACGAGGCCTGGCGCAAATCCGCAGAGAAAGCCATGAAAGGCAAGCCCGTCTCCTCCCTGGAGTGGAAAACTCCAGAGGGGTTGGTGGTGCGGCCCCTCTACACGGCAGCCGATCTGGAAAACATGAGCGACATGGAACCAGGCCCCGGTCTGGAACCCTTCATTCGCGGCCCCTATCCCACCATGTACACGGGCCGTCCCTGGACCATTCGCCAGTATGCCGGTTTTTCCACCGCCGAGGCGTCCAATGCCTTCTATCGCCGCGCCCTGGCAGCGGGCGGTCAAGGGGTTTCGGTCGCTTTCGACCTGGCCACCCACCGGGGTTATGACTCCGATCACCCCCGGGTGCGCGGCGATGTCGGCAAAGCCGGCGTGGCCGTGGACTCGGTCGAGGATATGAAAATCCTTTTCGACAGCATCCCCCTGGGTGACATATCGGTCTCCATGACCATGAACGGCGCCGTCCTTCCCATCCTTGCCGGCTATGTGGTTGCCGCCGAGGAGCAGGGGGTGGCCCAGAAGGATCTGAGCGGCACCATCCAGAACGATATCCTGAAAGAGTTCATGGTCCGCAACACCTACATCTATCCCCCGTCGCCCTCCATGCGCATCGTTGGGGATATCATCCAATATACCTCCCAACACATGCCCAGGTTCAACTCCATCTCCATCTCCGGCTACCACCTCCAGGAAGCGGGGGCCAACGCCGTGCTGGAGCTGGCCTACACCCTGGCCAACGGCAAGGCCTACATCCAGACCGCCGTGGACCGGGGCCAGGAAGTGGACAGCTTTGCCGGACGCCTGTCGTTCTTCTTCGGCATCGGCATGAACTTCTATCTGGAGATTGCCAAACTGCGGGCCGCCCGTCTGCTGTGGTCCCGGATCGTTGGCCAGTTCAACCCGAAGGACTCCCGCTCGAAGATTCTGCGTACCCACTGCCAGACCTCGGGTTGGTCCCTCACCTCCCAGGATCCGTACAACAACATCATCCGGACCACCATCGAGGCCATGGCGGCTGTTTTTGGGGGTACCCAGTCCCTGCACACCAACGCCTTGGACGAGGCCATTGCCCTTCCTTCGGAATTTTCCTCCCGCATCGCCCGCAACACCCAGGTGATCATCCAGGAAGAGACCCACATCTGTAGCGTCGCCGACCCCTGGGGTGGCTCCTATATGATGGAAAAGCTTACCCGCGAGCTTGCCGACGAAGCATGGAAAATTATCGAAGAGATCGAAAAGATGGGCGGCATGGTCAAGGCCATCGAGACCGGCATGCCCAACCGTCGCATCGAAGAGTCCGCCGCCGGTAAACAGGCTCGCATCGATCGGGGTCTGGATACCATCGTTGGCGTCAACAAATACAAACCCGCCACGGTCGAAAAGGTGGATGTGCTGAAGGTGGACAATGCCGCTGTTCGGCAATCCCAGATCCAGCGCCTGGAGAACATCCGCAAGACCCGCAACGAAAAGGATGTCCAGTCTGCCTTGGAGGCGCTGACCAACGCAGCCCACGACAACACCGGCAACCTGCTCGACTTGGCCATCAAGGCAACCCGCCTGCGTGCCACCGTCGGCGAGATCTCCATGGCCCTGGAGAAGGTCTACGGTCGTCACCGCGCCGAGACCCACGCCGTCACCGGGGTCTATGGCAAGGTGTGGGAGGCCAATCCCCAGTGGGATGAGTTGACCGGCAAGGTACGGGCTTTCGCCGACAAGCATGGCCGCCGTCCCCGCATGCTGGTGGTCAAAATGGGCCAGGATGGCCATGACCGTGGCGCCAAGGTGATCGCCTCGGCCTTTGCCGACCTGGGCTTTGACGTGGATCTTGGCCCCCTGTTCCAGACGCCGGAAGAGGCCGCCGCCCAGGCCGTCGAAAACGATGTCCATGTGGTGGGTGTCTCCTCTCTCGCCGGCGCCCATGAGACCCTGGTTCCCGAGTTGGTCCAGCTTCTCAAATCCAAGGGCGCGGGGGAGATTGTCGTGGTGGTGGGTGGCGTCATTCCCGAGCAGGACTATCCGGCCCTGTTCAACGCCGGTGCGGCAGCCGTGTTCGGCCCGGGTACCTCCATCGTCGTTGCCGCCGGCAAGGTGATCGAGGCCATCGAAAATCGTACCACCCCGGGCGCCAAAGCGTAATGACTGGATATTCCACCGAATATCACGTTCAGGGAGTGCGGAGCGGAGACCGTCGGCTGCTGGCCAAGACGATTACCCTCGTGGAGAGCACGCGCCTCGTGGACAACGAGCGCGCCGCAGCCGTCCTCTCCGCCCTGCAATCCCATACCGGTGGGGCCTTTCGTCTGGGTATCACCGGTCCTCCCGGCGTTGGCAAGAGCACCTTCATCGAAACCCTTGGCATGCGGTTGATCGAGCAGGGGAGGCGTTTGGCCGTTCTGGCGGTGGATCCCTCCTCCAGCCGGTCGGGGGGGAGCCTCCTGGGTGACAAGACCCGCATGACCCAGTTGTCCACTCATCCCGATGCTTTCATCCGGCCCAGCCCAGCCGGCGAAACCCTGGGGGGGGTGGCGCGCAAAACCCGCGAATCCATCCTGGTTCTGGAGGCAGCCGGATTCGATACCATTATTGTGGAGACCGTCGGCGTGGGCCAGAGCGAGGTTGCCGTTGCCAGCATGGTGGATTGTTTTGTCCTCCTGGCTCTGCCCAACGCCGGCGACGACCTGCAAGGCATCAAACGGGGCATCATGGAACTGGCAGACATTCTGGTGGTCAACAAGGCCGACGGCACCATGCGGGAGATGGCCAAATCCGCTGCCAGTCTGCTGCGTCAGGCCCTCACCCTGCAAAATCCGCCCGCCCCGGATTGGCTTCCGCCGGTGCTCCTGGCCAGTGCGGCCTCCGGCGCCGGTATTCCCGAATTCATCACCACTCTGGAGGCGTTTCGCGACACCATGGCCGCCTCCGGCGAAATGGAACGCAAGCGCCGGCGTCAGGCCCGCCACTGGATGTGGGAGCTCATCGAAGAGGGCCTCAAACGGCGTTTCACGTCGCACCCCCAGATTCGCCAACTGCTCCCCGATCTGGAGGAAACGGTCACCCGCGGTCACATGACCCCCATGGCCGCCGCTGACCAACTACTCTCCGCCTACACCGAAAAAAGTACGGCCTGAGGCAAACCCCTTTCCAAACGAAACGGTACACGAGATGGAAAACATCCTGGAAAAAATGGAACGGCTGCGGCAGGAAGCCCGCATGGGCGGCGGCCAAAAGAGGGTGGACGGCCAACATGCCCGCGGCAAACTCACCGCCCGGGAACGCATCGATGTTCTGATGGATCCGGGCAGTTTTGAAGAGCTGGACATGTTTGTGGCCCACCGCTGCATCGACTTCGGCATGGCAGACAAAAAAACCTCCGGAGACGGCGTCGTCACCGGCCACGGAACCATATTCGGGCGCCAGGTTTTCGTCTTTTCTCAGGATTTTACCGTCTTTGGCGGTACCCTGTCGGAAACCAATGCCATGAAGATTTGCAAAATCATGGATATGGCCATGAAGATGGGAGCGCCGGTCATCGGCATCAACGACTCTGGCGGCGCCCGAATCCAGGAAGGCGTGGCCTCGTTGGCCGGCTATGCCGAGGTGTTCCAGCGTAACGTCCTGGCTTCAGGTGTGGTGCCGCAGATATCGGCCATCCTCGGGCCCTGTGCCGGAGGTGCGGTCTACTCCCCGGCCATGACCGACTTCATCATGATGGTCAAGGACAACTCCTACATGTTTGTCACCGGCCCCGATGTGGTCAAGACCGTCACCCACGAAGAGGTCACCTTTGAAGAACTGGGTGGCGCCACCACTCATTTCACCCGCTCCGGCGTCGCGGATTTTGCCTACGAACATGAAATGGCCCTGTTGCGCCAGTTGCGGCGTCTTCTCACCTTCCTGCCGGGCAACAATCGCGAACCCTCGCCGATCGTTCCCAACAGCGACACCCCGGAACGTACCGAACCCTCGCTCGACACCCTGGTCCCGGATGATCCCAACCGCCCCTACGACATGCACGAACTGATCGAAAAGGTGGTGGACAACGGCGATTTCATGGAGGTTCGCGCCGGTTTTGCCCGCAACATCATCATCGGTTTTGCCCGCCTTGAGGGGCAGACTGTCGGCATCGTCGCCAATCAGCCCATGGTGTTGGCCGGTTGCCTGGATATCAACTCTTCGGTCAAAGCCGCCCGTTTTGTGCGGTTCTGCGACTGCTTCAATATTCCCATCATCACTTTTGTGGATGTTCCGGGTTTCCTCCCCGGCGTGCAACAGGAACTCGGCGGCATCATTCGCCATGGCGCCAAGCTTCTTTACGCCTACGCCGAAGCGACCGTTCCCAAAGTGACCCTCATCACCCGGAAGGCCTACGGTGGCGCCTACGACGTTATGTCCTCCAAGCATCTGCGCGGCGACTTCAACTACGCCTGGCCCAACGCCGAAATTGCTGTCATGGGGGCCAAAGGGGCCTCGGAGATCATTTTCCGCAACGAGATTCGTGCGGCCACCAATCCGGCGGAAGTTCTCAAACTGAAAACCGCCGAATATGCCAACACCTTCGCCAATCCCTTCGTCGCAGCGGAAAAGGGGTTTATCGACGACATCATCATGCCGCGCAACACCCGCGCCAATATCGTGCGTGCCCTGCGTTTCCTCAAAAACAAACGGCTGGAAAATCCCTGGAGAAAGCATGGCAACATCCCCTTATAGCCATCGATATGCTCCACCACATTCCGCCACATTCTCCGGTCGCCAACTCCGGGAAGGGCACCTTGGATATTCTGATGAGAGGGAAGCGACACCATGAAGAAAATCCTCATCGCCAATCGGGGCGAAATCGCCTGCCGGGTCATTCGCACTGCCCGCAAGATGGGAATCGCCACCGTGGCGGTCTACTCCGACGCCGACAGCCGGGCCATGCATGTCAAAATGGCTGACGAAGCGGTCCATATCGGTCCGCCATCCAGCAGCGAATCCTACCTCGTCGCCGAAAAAATTCTTGCCGCCATCGAAAAAACCGGGGCCGATGCGGTGCATCCGGGCTATGGGTTTCTCTCCGAGAATGCCGATTTCTGCCGGGCGCTACAGGAACGCAAGGTTACCTTCATCGGCCCGGACGTGCCGGCTCTTCTGGCCATGGGGGACAAGATTGCCTCCAAGGAGCTGGCCAAAAAATCGGGCGTCAATACCATTCCGGGCTGCCAGGACGTGATCAAGACCGCCGCCCAGGCCATCGAGGTGGCCAATCAGGTGGGATATCCGGTGATGATCAAAGCCTCGGCTGGCGGCGGCGGCAAAGGCATGCGGGTGGCCTACAACGACAAGGAGGCCGCCGAAGGGTGGGAACTGGCCTGTAACGAAGGCCGCTCCTACTTCAAGGATGACCGCGTCTTCATCGAAAAATTTATCGAAAATCCCCACCACATCGAAATTCAGGTTTTGGCGGATCGCCATGGCAACACCCTCTACCTCAACGAGCGGGAGTGTTCCATCCAGCGGCGCAACCAGAAGGTGATCGAGGAGGCTCCATCCCCCTTCCTGGATCCCCAAACCCGGCGCGCCATGGGCGAGCAGGCCGTCCGCCTGGCGCAGGCCTGCAACTATGTCTCCGCCGGCACCGTCGAGTTTGTGGTAGGGGCGGACAAACAGTTCTATTTCCTTGAAATGAACACCCGCCTCCAGGTCGAGCATCCCATCACGGAGAAGATCACCGGCATCGACTTGGTGGAACAGATGATCCGGGTGGCCCGGGGGGAAAAGCTCGCCTTCACCCAGGATGATATCAAAATCCATGGCTGGGCCATGGAAAGCCGGATCTATGCCGAAGATCCCTACCGCAACAACCTGCCTTCGGTCGGGCGTCTGGTCTATTTCCGTCCCCCCGCCGAGACGACCCATGTCCGTCTGGATACGGGCGTTTTTGAAGGGGGCGAAGTCTCCATCTACTACGATCCCATGATCGCCAAGCTCATCACCTGGGGAGAGGATCGTCACGAAGCCATCAAGTATATGCGCTTTGCCCTGGACAACTTCATGATCCGGGGACCGGCCCACAACATCGACTTTCTCAACGCCATCATGCGCCACCCGCGGTTTGTGGCCGGGAATCTCTCCACCAACTTTATCGCCAAGGAGTTTCCCGAAGGCTTCAAGGGGGTCGAACTCGAAGAGGACGAAAAGCGGCTTTTTGCCGCCGCCGCCGCCTGCCTTCAACAGGATTACAACTCCCTGTTGAAGGTCATACCAACCCGGCAGGAGCTGGTTGTGACCGTCAACGAGGAGGATGTCTCTCTGACCATCCACCGCCGGGAGGGGATCAACATTGTCGAGTTTTCACCGGAGGTGGTCATCGAAATGGCCGATTCCCATCGCCCGGGAATCGACATGGCCACCTTTTATGCCGGTGGCGAACCCCATACCTTCCAGTATCGGCGCCTTGTGGAAGGGTTCCACATGACCAAGAGCGGCATCCGCGCCACGGCGATCATCCGTACCCCTTTCCACAACAAGCTGGCCAAGTTCATGCCGATCAAAGAGTCGACGGTCAGCGCCAAGATGATCCTCTCTCCCATGCCTGGCCTGGCGTTGCGCATCCTGACTTCGGTGGGCGCCGAGGTGGAGGCTGGCGAACCCCTTCTGGTTCTGGAAGCCATGAAAATGGAGAATATCATCCGTCCCGAAGTCAAAGGCAAAATCAAGAAAATTTTCGTTGAACCCGGGGATACCGTTGAAGCCGATGCCCCTCTGATCGAACTGGAGTGATCTCATCATGATTGGACGTGTCAACCATATCGCCATTGCCGTGCCTGACTTGGAGAAAGCGATCGCCACCTACCGCGATGTCCTGGGCGCCAAGGTCAGCGCGCCAAAGGATGTCCCGGCGCATGGCGTTACCGTTGTCTTCATTCACCTGCCCAATACCGTGGTGGAGTTGTTGTACCCCCTCGGTGAGAAGAGCCCCATCGCCGGATTTTTGGAAAAAAATCCCGGCGGCGGCATGCACCATGTCTGCTACGAAGTGACCGACATCAAGGCAGCCATCGACCAGCTCACTGCCAAAGGGATGCGCGTGTTGAACAAGGATCCCAAAATCGGCGCCCATGGCAACCCCGTGGTGTTCCTGCACCCGAAAGATTTCAACGGGGTGTTGGTCGAATTGGAAATGCCGCCCCAGTAATGCCGACCATCGCCCCGGAGAGCCGCTCCGGGGCGAAACAACTGGTGGACCAACCGACATGATTTGAAGTGTTCACTTTTCGTGACTATTCCGCACTCTTTCAAGAAAAGCTTGGAAATGGGTAACTATTCAGCACCCTTTCAAAAAAAGCCTGGATATGAAAGCCTTTGTCAGGGCTTCGCCCCGAACCCCGCCAGGGCGCTGCCCTGGACCCGCCAGGGAGCCAGCCCCCTGGACCCCGATTCATGGCTTGCCTGCACATCAAATCAACACGGTTGAGCCACTAGTTAAGAGTAACTATTCAGCACCCTTTCAAGAAAAGCCTGGCTATGAAAGCCTTTGTCAGGGCTTCGCCCCGAACCCCACCAGGACTCTGTCCTGGACCTGCCAGGGAGCCAACCCCCTGGACCCCGATGCGTTTTCAGACAGGAGCTTGTGGTGGAAGATTTTATGGGGGCTCCGTCCCAGACCCAGACAACTTTTTCCGGAGTCAGCCCTTCCTCTCCTTCCCAGATCACTCTGGTTGTGCCGATTCACAACGAAGAAGAGTCCCTGGACCGTTTTTTTCAAACCGTCCTGCCGATCCTGCATGACATCACGCCCCATCATGAGGTTGTCTGCGTCAATGACGGCAGCACGGATGGTTCGTGGCGCAAGCTCCTTGCCGCCCGCGCCGAAAACCCCAAAATTAAAATTATCGATCTGAGCCGCAATTTTGGCAAGGAGTTGGCGCTGACGGCAGGCATGGACCACGCCAGTGGCGCAGCGGTCATCCCCTTCGATGCCGATCTCCAGGATCCTCCGGAACTTATTCCGGAGATGGTGCAAAAATGGCGCGAGGGGTATGACATGGTGATCGCCGTGCGGGTGGATCGCAGCTCGGACTCCCGGCTCAAACGGACCACGGCCCATTTTTTTTATAAAATCATCAACGTCATGAGCGATATTCCCATTCAACCCCACGCAGGAGATTTTCGTCTTCTGGACCGCAAAGTGGTGGATGCGCTCGGTTTGGCCCGGGAGCGCACCCGCTTTATGAAAGGCCTTTTTGCCTGGCAGGGGTTCTCCCAGACCTTTGTGACCTACGCACGCCCGTCCCGTATGTCGGGAACCAGCAAATGGAACTACTGGAAACTTTGGAATCTGGCCCTGGAGGGCATTTTCTCCTTTTCCAGCGTCCCGTTGCGCGTCTGGACCTATGTCGGCGGTGTGATCACCCTGATCTCGTTGGTGTACATGTCTTTTATCGTTCTGCGCACCCTGATCAAAGGGATAGACGTGCCTGGTTACGCCTCCCTGCTTGTCTTTAATCTGTTTTTCAGCGGCGTCATCCTGATCGGCCTGGGCGTCATCGGCGAATATCTGGGACGGGTCTTCATCGAGGTCAAACGACGACCACTTTACCTTGTTCGTGAAGCAATTGGTTGGGATGCCGTCATGCCGGTGCAGAAAATGGCGCGTCGGCGCAGCCCTTACCGGCGGCGCAAGACGGGCAGGTACTTGGTATCGAGGCTTGGCCGGTGAGTGGACCCCTCTCCAGAAAGGGTGGCGAGGTGGTCGCTCCTGTCGGGTTGCCACCCCAAAAAACGGTGCCATATCTGTTGATCCATATGGCTCTTCTCCTGCCGATCCTGTGTGTGTATGTCGGGTTCAACCATGCCAACTATCCCTATGTTGGATCCGACTTTGCGTATTTTTTGCCACGCCTGTTGGACAGTCATATTTTTTACCTGAAAAATGGCTTGCACATCCAATGGTGGACCCCTGCCTTCAGTGGCGGGTTGCCGGCCTATCCCAATCCCCAGCAGATCCAGTTTTCCCTGCCGCAGGTGTTGCTTTTTTGGATGGATCCCTGGAAGGCCTTCAACCTGGCGATGGTCATCAGTGTGGGCATGGGTTACGTCGGAAGTTACCTTTTTTTCCGCAGAATCATCCCCCTGTCGGCGCCCTACGCCACACTTGGCGCAGTGATTTTCAGCGCCAACGGCTTTTATCTGCAACACGTTGGCGTCGGCCATGTCGTCTATCTGGGGTTTCCTCTCCTGCCGCTCCTGGCCTTGCTGCTGCTGGAAAGGCGGTGGCCGGTGTTTCCCAGGGCGGTAGGCATCGCCCTGCTGGCCGCCTACCTCATTTATGGCGGGGGATTTTATATATCCGTTGCCATGATTCTTTCCTGCTTCCTGATCATGATCACGGCCCATCTGCTGAACGAATCTCTGCCCAGAAGTTTGGTTAAAACGGTACAACTCCTTGTGATGGGCGGATTTTTTTCTCTCATATTGACCGCTTCAAAACTGTCGGCGACCTACCACCTCATGCGCTTTTTCCCTCGGGTGTGGCATGAGAGCTATGCCATCAACGGGGTGCATGCCCTTCTGGGGTTCGTGGCCCAGTTGTTCTATGCCCCCGTGGCGTTGGTTTGGGCGTTCGTGATGCCCAGATCGGTTGCCATGATGGTCAAGGAATCCACGTTGCCGATGGTGATCAAGCAACTATTCGGCGTCGCCAATCCGGATCGCCTCCCCCCCACCCCCCTGGCCTGGCCCATCGACGGCCATGAAGCCATCGCCACGGGATGCGGGTATGGTCTCTGGGAGACCGATATTGGCGTTTCCCCAGTCCTGTTGTTCCTTCTCATCCTGGCCGTGGGGTATGGATTGACCACAGGCCGCCCGGGATTGGCCCGGGTCTGGAAAAAAGATCGTCTCCTCCTGCTGACGGGTCTCATCTTGATCTGGGTCACGTTGGAGCTGACCCTCGCCAAGGGTTACCTCAATGCCTGGCTGACGCAGCTTCCCGTGCTTCAGTCGCTGCATGTGACGACACGTTACACCACGGCATTCATCCTGCCTCTGACCATGCTTGGCCTCCACGCCCTGGCCCAAAGATATGAAAAATGGGATATGAAAGTACAAAAAAAGAAGGTGCTGACCTTGTCATGCGTGGGAGTGTTTTTGTATTTGTTCTACATCCCCTTGCCATCCTGGTATGCCCACGATACCGGGGTTGGCTATCGCGGGTTTTGGAATGTAGAAGGAATCATCAGGGATTGGCATGAAACAAGAAACAATCTGCACGATTTTAAAATAGAATCCGTAAAAAAAAAACAGGACACAGATGTGTTTCATGAAAGAGCCAGCAGTATGTATACATACGAGGCTCTATTTAACTATGCGACTGGATATTTTGTACCTAGATATATTCAAGAAGGATCTGTTTATAAGATAAAAAATAATCATTTCAATTTTACAAATCCAGCCACTCTTGTTTTTCCGGAAGCGAATCATTTTCAAACACCCGTGGATTTGCGTCAAGACAGGGAAAATATAGCCAAACTGTCGGCGCCCATCCAACAGGCAGATCGAACCAATCTGGAACGTCTGGTTGCGTATGGCCAACCGGACTGGAACATTCCGGTCCGTCAGAAAGTGGCCGATGCACTCTCTTTTTGGGGGGGCGTGGGGATGATTTTATCGCTTGCAGCCTATTTTGTGTGGGGTCGGCGCAGATGGCAGCAGTCGTGACGCAACTGTTTGGTACCCTGCCGACGTTCCATGCATGGTTGGCGGTGCTGGCGGCCCTGTTATGGGTGGGACCGCTGCCGGTCATGGCGGGAGATTCGCCTTCGTCGCCTGGCGTGGGTGCGGTGTGTGTTGAACCCCTGCTGAAAGGCCTCCGTCTGGTCTGGGTACCAGCCGGATGTTTTTTCCCCAATGGGCCTGATGGGCCGGAAAAGTGCGTTGCCGGGTTTTGGCTGGGAGAGACCGAGGTGACCCAGAGTCAGTGGCAGAAGGTCATGCATGGCAATCCTGCCCGTTTCAAAGGGGATGCACACCCGGTCGAACGTGTTTCGGCCAGCGACGTTCAGCTCTTCATGGATCGGCTGAACGGACAATCGGAACGGCAATATCGTTTGCCGACGGACACAGAGTGGAGCTACGCCTGTCAGTTGGGCGAGAAAACCGTGCCTGCCCCAGGATCGATGGGTCATCTTCAATCCGTCGCCTGGTTTGGTCTCCCTTGGGGAAAGGGCCATCAACCCGTAGCCGGTAAAGGTCCAAACACATTGGGTTTGTACGACATGTCCGGCAATGTGTGGGAGTGGGTCTCGGGCGAAGTGCGTGGCAAGGTGATGGGTGCGCTCCTGGTGACAGATTCTCCCCCTTCCCCATCCGGTCTGGACCATGAACAGGGGGAGTACAACGGATTTGTCATTGTCAGAGGGGGAGGATGGGGTTATTCCGCCAAACTTCAGGGGTGTGCAAGCCAAAAAATGCTCCGGCCCTTGTTGCGAGAGGAGGTGGTCGGATTTCGTTTGGCCCTCTCTGGTCAGGGTGAGCGAACATGTTTCAGCACTCCCCAAAAAAACGAAAGTCTCCGGGATCAGTAACTATTCAGCACCCGACCACGAATCGGGGTCCAGGGGGCTGGCTCCCTGG
>JADGBZ010000079.1 GCA_015231175.1 Magnetococcales bacterium
TCCATGTAGGTTTTGACCTCAACGGGTGTGACGCCGGGTAATTGATTCACCTCTTCATGGAATCGTCGCCACTCTTCTTGTTTCTCTTTGCTTTTGAAGTACTCTTTTTTATAGGCTGGAATCGGTGGTGGTGGGCCAATCTTTTTCTTGGGCGCGGTCAACTTTTTCCTGCCATCACCGCTGCCACTGTTTTCCGCATAGAGCCCCCACACACTGTAGGGTTGGCACGCACCACCTGCACCAATCTTTTGACCTCCCGGACAACCACCATCTCCCCGTGATGGTTGTCCGGCAGCAGGCTCTTCAGATCCTCCACCCAAGGCATGGCTGCTCATGTCGCCGGATGCGCCCATGGCCCTGCCCTGCCGCTCGGCCACATAGGCCGAAATGAACGGGCTGTCGTTCTCCCGCTTGAATTGATCGATCACCCCGCCATAGATGCGCTCAAAGGGAGCCATGTTGGCGAACTCCTGATCGATCTGGTCAACACGACCCCAATCCTGCCTCCTTCCAGCCTCTTCCCGCTCCCGGCGACGTTCACTCAGGTACCCGGGATCGTCCGTAACCCGGGCGAGAACGTAATCGGAAGGTGGCAACTGCCCCTTGCCAAGAATATGGGCCAAACGCATATGGAGCCGCCAGGCGGCCACACTTTTGCCAAACACCCCCTCTGTCGCGCGGATGCGTTGCATCCCTTCACGCATGACGTTGGCAACTCTGGGGTTCATGACATTGTTTCCACCATGACGATTCTTCATGACTTGCTCCTATTCTGCCTGAGGTTGGCTTTGAAAAACAATAAAAATAGGCGGATCGCTCCGTCATCATCCCGGAGACGCCGCACACCCAAGGCCTGCGCTGAACCTGGTTATGAATCGCCCGACAACAAACCAAGAACCCGCCAAAAGGTCTTGAAAGGTTGCCTGGTGGCTTACAAGCCGCTCATATGATCAAACAGGCTCGATTCAGCACTTGCTTTTACGGTGCCATTCAGGGATTTTCTCCAACCTTTCCCTCTCATGTCATTCAATACCAGAATCTCGTGTGTTTTTATCAATCTGGAACTGATTCATCCTTGTAATTATTCTGGTTAATATTCTAACATATCTTCTCTCAATCTCTCTATCTATATAAATTTTTCTGCTATCAACATAAGAACATTTTTCACAGCGATCATAAAGCACTCCGTATAGTTCCGACGATATTTTTATATAATCATCTAGTCTATTTTTAAACGCACCTCTCTTGACACTTTTTTTCGTCATAGTAATGTTAGCATATCGCATAATTTCTTTTTTCAAACACCTGTTGACTGGCTCAAAGGCTTGTTCTGCAAGTTTTTCCGAATAGCGACCGCGACATTTATCTATAATTGGTTTAAAATCAACAGAACGATAATCACTTTTCAAGATTCTCCAAGGAAGATCTATCCAATCTTTCTCACTTTTAAAAGAATTTATTTCAGGAAAATGTATTTCAAGATTAAAATGTATTTCAAGATCTACGTCTTGTTTTGGATTGTTAAAGTTATTTTCATCTTGATTGATTATGACAAGAAGTATGTCTGCCATGTCCGCCACATGTTCCTCATACATAAAATTTAGAAACTTCCTGCCCGTATGACCACTCTTGAGTCTATCGTCAATATTCTCAACAAGAAGATCGCTTTGATCTCTCTGTTTATCCACAATTTTTTCAAAGTCTTCTACTGAAATTAATTTTTGGCTCTTTGATCGCATAAATCTAGCATGAATTTCATCCCATAAACACACGACGGCAAATACCTGGCCATACCATCTGCCTAATTCAACCTTGCTCTCACATTCCGCATAAATTTTTGAGAATGTAGAATTCACGGCAGCAAGAGAGGTGCCTGTCCAAAATATTGTTAAAATAGCGATAAACTGAGATATGAACATTTTTATCTTCATGATTCGTTACCTCACGTATGGTGTGGGAGGGAAAACGTACGCTTCCCTCCCACTTGGGTTGCCTGGTGGCTTAAAAGCCGCTCATATGATCAAATCGTTCTGATTCAGGGCCCTTTTTTGGAGTTTTTATCACGTCTCCTGTCGGCAATTTTTTCTCTTTCCACCCGTAAACATTGACATTACGAAAATCGACGATCTTCTTCAAAAAAACTTTATTATCGACCGGGTCTTTAGCGATATCTTTGATGGTATTCAGGGTTTCTGAACCCAGAACACCATCAGACTCGGTTTTCCTGCCTGGAACTTTATTGATTGCATCTTGCAAGATCTCAGAACCACCACGGGAGCCATGACGAAAAATGGTGTCGGCAACAACAACCGTGGTTGTCTCATTTCCTATCTGATTCAACACCTCGTGCCTTCCGATGGCTCGGAATGTCTGATCAAAATAGCCGCGATAGGCTTCAGCCATCTGACTGATGGTCAACTCCGTTGTTTTTGTGCCCGGCGGGATGTTGGTGACATACCCACCTTGAATCATTCCATCCAGTGTGTCTTGCTTCACTCCACCGAAGGCAGAGCCGCCCGGTGCTTTCGCCATCCCTCCCTCCGCAGCAAACATTTCCATGTAGGTTTTGACCTCAACGGGTGTGACGCCGGGTAATTGATTCACCTCTTCATGGAATCGTCGCCACTCTTCTTGTTTCTCTTTGCTTTTGAAGTACTCTTTTTTATAGGCTGGAATCGGTGGTGGTGGGCCAATCTTTTTCTTGGGCGCGGTCAACTTTTTCCTGCCATCACCGCTGCCACTGTTTTCCGCATAGAGCCCCCACACACTGTAGGGTTGGCACGCACCACCTGCACCAATCTTTTGACCTCCCGGACAACCACCATCTCCCCGTGATGGTTGTCCGGCAGCAGGCTCTTCAGATCCTCCACCCAAGGCATGGCTGCTCATGTCGCCGGATGCGCCCATGGCCCTGCCCTGCCGCTCGGCCACATAGGCCGAAATGAACGGGCTGTCGTTCTCCCGCTTGAATTGATCGATCACCCCGCCATAGATGCGCTCAAAGGGAGCCATGTTGGCGAACTCCTGATCGATCTGGTCAACACGACCCCAATCCTGCCTCCTTCCAGCCTCTTCCCGCTCCCGGCGACGTTCACTCAGGTACCCGGGATCGTCCGTAACCCGGGCGAGAACGTAATCGGAAGGTGGCAACTGCCCCTTGCCAAGAATATGGGCCAAACGCATATGGAGCCGCCAGGCGGCCACACTTTTGCCAAACACCCCCTCTGTCGCGCGGATGCGTTGCATCCCTTCACGCATGACGTTGGCAACTCTGGGGTTCATGACATTGTTTCCACCATGACGATTCTTCATGACTTGCTCCTATTCTGCCTGAGGTTGGCTTTGAAAAACAATAAAAATAGGCGGATCGCTCCGTCATCATCCCGGAGACGCCGCACACCCAAGGCCTGCGCTGAACCTGGTTATGAATCGCCCGACAACAAACCAAGAACCCGCCAAAAGGTCTTGAAAGGTTGCCTGGTGGCTTACAAGCCGCTCATATGATCAAACAGGCTCGATTCAGCACTTGCTTTTACGGTGCCATTCAGGGATTTTCTCCAACCTTTCCCTCTCATGTCATTCAATACCAGAATCTCGTGTGTTTTTATCAATCTGGAACTGATTCATCCTTGTAATTATTCTGGTTAATATTCTAACATATCTTCTCTCAATCTCTCTATCTATATAAATTTTTCTGCTATCAACATAAGAACATTTTTCACAGCGATCATAAAGCACTCCGTATAGTTCCGACGATATTTTTATATAATCATCTAGTCTATTTTTAAACGCACCTCTCTTGACACTTTTTTTCGTCATAGTAATGCTAGCATATCGCATAATTTCTTTTTTCAAACACCTGTTGACTGGCTCAAAGGCATGTTCTGCAAGTTTTTCCGAATAGCGACCGCGACATTTATCTATAATTGGTTTAGAATCAACAGAACGATAATTACTTTTCAAGTTTTTCCAAGGCAGATCAATCCAATCTTTCTCACTTTTAAAATAATTTATTTCAGGAAAATTTATTTCAAGATTAAAATGTATTTCAAGATCTACGTCTTGTTTTGGATTGTTAAAGTTATTTTCATCTTGATTGATTATGACAAGGAGCGTATCGGCCAGGTTCGCCACATGTTCCTCATACATAAAATTTAAAAACTGATCGCCCATGTTACCACTCTTGAGTCTAGCATCAATATGCTCAACGAGAAGATCAATAGCATCTCTATGTTTATCCATAACACCCTCAAAACCTTCCATCGAGATTGATTTCTGGCTCTTTGGTCGTATAAATCTAGAATGAATTTCATTCAACAGACATACGATGACAGGCACCTGGGCATACGATTTGCCGAACTCAACCTTGCTCTCACACTCCGCATAAATTTTTGAGAATGTAGAATTCTCGGTAGCAAAAGAGATTCCTGTCCAAAATATTGTTAAAATGGCGATAAACTGAAATATGAACATTTTTGTCTTCATGATTTGTTACCTCACGTATGGCGTGGGAGGGAAAACCTACGCTTCCCTCCCACTTGGGTTGCCTGGTGACTTACAAGCCTCTTATATGATCAAATCTGGCTGATTCAGGTCCCTTATAGGGTTTTTTTATCACATTACCTGTTGGCGTTTTATTCTCTTCCCATCCATGAGCATTTCCATTGTGAAGATACTCGACCTTGCTTAAAAATTTGTTGTTTTTGACCGAGTCGGCACTGATCTCCTCGATGGTTTCCAAGGTCTTTGAATCCATGACACCATCAGGCTTGTCCTTTTTGGCTAAGACTTCGTTGGCCGCCTGTTGCAGGATCTCAGAACCTCCCTTGGAACCATGGCGAAAAATGGTGTCTGCAACGGTGACCGTGGTTGTCTCGTTCCCAATCTGATTCAATACATCGTGCCCTCCGATGGCGTGAAATGTATTATCAAAAAAACCGCGATAGGCCTCGGCCATTTGTTCGATGGTCAACTCCGTTGTTTTTGTACCAGGCGGGATGTTGGTGACATATCCACCTTGAATCATTTCATCAAGTGCTTTTTGTTGTACTCCACCAAAGGCAGAGCCGCCCGGTGCTTTCGCCATCCCTCCCTCCGCAGCAAACATTTCCATGTAGGTTTTGACCTCAACGGGTGTGACGCCGGGTAATTGATTCACCTCTTTATGGAATCGTCGCCACTCTTCTTTTTTCTTGTTGTCGCCGAAGTATCTTTCTTTATAGGCTGGAATTGGTGGTGGCGGACCAATCTTTTTCCTGGGCGCGGTCGACTTTTTCCTGCCACTGCCACCACTGTTTTCTGTATAGAGCCCCCCCTCACCGTAGGGTTGGCACGCACCGCCTGCACCAATCTTTTGACCTCCCGGACAACCACCACCTCCCCGTGATGGTTGTCCGGCAGCAGGCTCTTCAGATCCTCCACCCAGGGCATGGCTGCCCATGTCGCCGGATTCACCCATGGTTCTGCCCTGCCGCTCGGCCACATAGGCCGAAATGAACAGGCTGTCGTTCTCCCGCTTGAATTGATCGATCACCCTGCCATAGATGCGTTCAAAGGGAGCCATGTTGGCGAACTCCTGATCAATCTGGTCAACACGACCCCAATCCTGCCTCCTTCCAGCCTCTTCCCGCTCCCGACGACGTTTGCCCAGATGTCCCGGATCGTCCGTAACCCGGGCGAGAACATAATCGGAAGGTGGCAACTGCCCCTTGCCAAGAATATGGGCCAGACGCATATGGAGCCGCCAGGCGGCCACACTTTTGCCAAACGCCCCCTCCGTCGCGCGAATGCGTTGCAGCCCCTCACGCATGACGTTGGCAACCCTGGGATTCACAATATCGTTTCCACCATGACGATTCTTCATGACTTGCTCCTATTCTGCCTGAGTTTGGTTTTGAAAAACAATAAAAATAGGCGGATCGCTCCGCAATCATCCCGGAGACGCTGCACACCCATGGTCTGCGCTGAACCTGGTTATGAATCGCCCGACAAACAAACGAAACCATCCAAAAAATTTTGGATAATCGGTTTGAAGTAATTATCGGAGCACAAAAAAAGAGACCGAAACCTTTTCCAGGGTCGACGTTGGATCCTAAATGAAAATGCGCCCCCCAGGCAAGAGAAAAATAGTTGTCTCCCCTCTGGTTGATCTTGTCTGCACAACTTTGCTAAATTTCCATACATCCGCCTCTTGAGGCCTCTTTACAAAAATGGCAACTGTTCAGCACCCTGGACCTCGATGCGTCAGACCGGCATCATGGCCGGGTGCTGATATGGTTGCTTTTATGGACCCTTACGGTTGCAAAAGAACATGCCCCTCCCCGATACCCCCTGGCACCAACTGAAAGAACAATTGCGCCGGCAGGCATTATCGGTCGGGTTTGACGTGGCCGGTTTTGCCCCTCCCGTGCCACCACCCCACGCGGCAGACTTCCCACTCTGGCTGGCACAGGGGTGCCATGGCGATATGACCTGGATGGAACGCTACAAGGAACAACGCCAAAACCCCAGGCTGCTGCTGACAGATGTGGCATCCATCCTGGTGGTGGGCGCCAACTACCGCCCCAAAGGAGACCCGCTCGACTATCTCGAAAATCCTGCCGCCATGGGCATCTCGGCCTACGCCCGCCATCGCGATTACCACACGGTGCTGAAAAAACGCCTGCAAACCCTCCACCATTGGTTGGAACAACAGGTTGGACAACCCGTCCCGGCACGGCTGTTTGTCGATACGGCGCCGGTCCTGGAAAAACCCCTGGCCGTCCTGGCCGGCCTGGGGTGGCAGGGAAAAAATACCATGCTGGTCAACCGACAATTCGGCTGCTGGCTGTTTCTGGCGGAAATGTTTCTGACCCTCCCCTTTCCCCCGGATGCCGTGGAGCCTGATCATTGTGGCACCTGCCATCGTTGCCAGGATGCCTGCCCAACAGGCGCGCTGGCCCAACCCTACCGGCTGGATGCGCACCGCTGCCTGGCCTACATGACCATCGAGTCCAAGGAAAACATGCCAGAACACTATCAGCGCCTGCTGGGTAATCGGGTATACGGTTGCGACGATTGCGTGGCTCTCTGTCCCTTCAACCGTTTTGCCCCGGTGAGCGAAGAGGAAGATTACCATCCACAACCCCCCCTGCTCGCCCCCAAATTGGCCGATTTTACCGGAATGGACGAAAAACGGTTTCAGGAGATATTCCGCCAATCACCCATCAAACGCCTGGGCAGGGAACGGTTTTTGCGCAACCTGGGCGTGGCGATCAACAACGAGCGACGCGCCGCAAAGCCCCGACAAGCCCTGGACCGGTCAGCCAAATCGGCGTAAAAGATACGCAATGTTTTTAGATAACCCCGAAGCAAGATGATCATCCCTGCAACATCCATCCGTCCCAGCAGAAAATATCGGGTCACATTCAGGCCGTTGAGGAGTCCTGTCATGCGCAGATTGTTCTTTATATCGTCAATCATGGCACTATTGATTCTCCCCGAAACATCCGTGGCCCAAGAGTCGATGGACGGGATCATGCCCGCTCAGTACAAGATTACCATAAAAATACCCAAACCAAGAAAAAAATCACATGTCGTACAAGTCAACAGAATTTACAAGGTACGCACCGTCACCCCAAGAACCCTCTTCCGACGGCAGAATCCGTGCCCATCCACCGGCAAAACAACGGGGGCTTGTCCAGGCTATTCAGTTCATCATATCATCCCCCTCCGCAAGGGTGGAGCTGACGATCCCCACAACATGCAGTGGCAGGTCAGACAGGTTGCCAAACCCAAACCCAAGGTCGATATCAAAATGGGCGTGGGAAATTGAGGGTCGTCGCCAATCGGAATGCAAAATACCCTGAATCGCCTGTTCCAGGAGTTGCCCCAATGCATGCTGGGGGAGCGCCACCACCTGCAACGCCGCCTGCAAAACCTCGCCCGGCAGGTGCGAAACGGTCAACCCGTTGACCCGGAAACCCTGACCCGCCTGGCGGAAACCCTGTCCAAAGCCCGGGAACGCATGGCGCGGCGGGCCCAACAACTTCCCCAGCCACAATTTCCGGAAGAACTCCCCGTCTCCCAACGGCGGGAAGAAATTGCGCGCCTGATCCGGCAACACCAGGTGGTGGTCCTGAGCGGCGAAACCGGCTCCGGAAAAACGACGCAAATTCCCAAAATCTGCCTGGAACTCCGGCGCGGCATCGCCGGGATGATCGGCATCACCCAGCCGCGCCGCATCGCCGCCCGCACCATCGCCGCCTACCTGGCGCGTGACCTGAAAACAGAACTCGGCCAACAGGTGGGGTTCAAAATCCGCTTCAGCGATCGCATCGGACCGGAAACCTCCCTCAAAATCATGACCGATGGCATCCTGCTGGCAGAAACCCGCTCCGATCCCCTCCTCCTCCAATACGATACCCTGATCATCGACGAAGCCCACGAACGCGGCCTGAATGTCGATTTTTTGATCGGCTACGTCAAACGCCTGCTCCCCCGCCGCCCGGACCTGAAAATCATCATCAGTTCCGCCACTTTGGACACCGAAAAATTTTCCCGCCACTTTCACCACGCCCCCATCGTGGAGGTGAGCGGACGAACCTTTCCGGTGGAGGTCCGCTATCGCCCGCTGGAACACCCCGCCCCCGAGGAGGGGAACGAAGAACCCGACCCGGAACAAGCCATCTTGACCGCCGTGGATGAGCTGGCCGCCCTGCAACCCGCCGGCGATATCCTGGTGTTCCTGCCCGGCGAACGGGAAATCCGGGATATGGCCGAGGCGCTGCGCAAACACCATCCACCACAAACAGAAATCCTCCCCCTCTTTGCCCGCCTCTCCACCCAGGAACAAAACCGCATCTTCGAGCCCTCCAACCGGCGGCGCATCGTCCTGGCCACCAATGTGGCCGAAACTTCCATCACCGTCCCCGGCATCCGCCATGTGGTGGATACCGGCCTGGCCCGCATCAGCCGCTTCAGTGGCCGAAGCCGCATCCAACGCCTGCCGGTGGAAAAAATTTCCCAATCCGCCGCCGACCAACGCAAAGGGAGATGTGGCCGCCTCTCCGCCGGGGTGTGCATCCGGCTCTATACGGAGGAGGATTTCAACCACCGTCCCCGCTTCACCGAACCGGAAATCCTCCGCTCCTCGCTGGCGGCGGTGATCCTGCGCATGAAGGATCTGGACCTGGGAGCCGCCGAACGCTTCCCCTTTGTGGATCGCCCATCCCCCAAAGCCATCCAGGATGGCCTGCGCCTGCTGCGCGAACTGGGCGCCGTCGATACCGCCGAACGCCTGACGGAAACCGGTCGCCAACTGGCCAAACTGCCCATCGATCCTCGCCTGGGACGCATGCTCCTGGCCGCCCGGGAGTATGGCGCACTGACGGAAGTTCTCGTCATCGCCGCCGCCCTGCACATCCAGGATCCCCGGGAACGCCCCCACGATCAACGAGACAAAGCCGATCAGGTGCATCGCCTGTTGCAGGATCCCCTATCCGATTTCATGACCCTGCTCAAGGTGTGGGAGTTTATCGAGACGGCGGTGAACCAGGCCAAATCCAAAAGAAAGTTGCGGCTTTTTCTCCAGGCCTCCTTTCTCTCCCCCTCCCGGGTGCGGGAGTGGCAGGAGATCCACCAACAACTGTCACGGCAGATCAAGGAGAGCGGCGCCCGGCCCAATCAGATTCCGGCGCCCTACGACGCCATCCATAAATCCCTGTTGACTGGATTGCTCGGCAACGTGGGGTGCAAAGTCGGCAAGGGGGAGTTTACCGGCGTCCGGCAGATGACCTTCTACGTGTTTCCGGGCTCGGGACTGTTCCGCAAACCCCCGGCCTGGCTCCTGGCGGCAGAACTGGTCGAAACCACCCGGCTCTACGCCCGCACCTGCGCCTGGATCGAGCCGGCATGGATCGAAGAGGTGGCGGGCCCACTCTGTGCGGTGCATCACCTGGAACCCCACTGGAACAACGATCTGGGCCAGGTCATGGCCTGGGAAAAGGTTCTCTTCCAGGGGTTGGTGGTGGTTCCCCGGCGGGCGGTCCATTACGGCCCGGTGAATCCAGTCTCCGCCCGAACCCTCTTCATCCAATCCGCCCTGGTCGAAGGATCGCTGAAAACCCGCGCCCCCTTTCTGGAACACAACCGGCAACTGGTCGCCGAGATCCGCCTCCTCGAACACAAAGCCCGCCGCCGCGATCTCCTGGTGGAAGATCGGGAAATCGAGGATTTTTACGACCAACGCCTGCCGGAACATATCTACACCCAACAGGCCTTTGAATACTGGTTGCGCCAGGAGGAAAAAACCAACCCCCAACACCTCTTCCTGACCCGGGAGATTCTGTTGCAGGAGGGGGCCAGCGGCGTTGCCGGCGATATGTATCCCGGCCACCTCACCGTGCAGGGCCAGGAGTTGCCCCTGGAGTACCACTTCAACCCGGGCGGCGAAGGAGACGGCATCAGCGTTTGCATCTCCCTCCCCCTTCTCAACCAGTTGCCCGCCGCCCCGTTCGAATGGCTCGTGCCGGGATTGTTGCGGGAAAAGATCCACGCCCTGTTGCGCACTCTTCCCAAGGGATATCGGCGCCATCTGGTTCCCCTGCCCGATACCGTCGAACGGTGTCTCGCCACCCCCCTTCCCGCCCGCACCTCGTTGCTGCACGCCCTGGCGGAACGCATTTTCCGCCTCTTCGGTCACCGGATCCCCCCAGAAGCCTGGCGACCGGACGATGTGGCGGACCACCTGCGCATCAATTTCAAGATTGTGGCCCCGGAAGGCGAACGCATTCTGGCCCAGGGGCGGGATCTGGAAAAAATACGCACCGCCCTGGGCAGTGAAGCGCGGGACAGTTTCCAGAAGCGTCCCGAAACCCCCTGGGAACGGCAGGGGATCACCCGCTGGGACTTTGGCGATCTCCCCGCACTGGTTGCCTTGGAAACCGGGGGACGCATCATCCACGCCTACCCCGCCCTGCGCGACAGCGGGGAGAGTGTCTCGACAACGCTTCTGGACGCCCCGGAGGTGGCCGCCGCCACCACCCACGCCGGGCTGCGCCGTCTGTTTCTGTTGCAAATCACCGCATCGGTCCGCGAAGCCCGCCGACAATGCCAACCCCATCCGGCCCTGCGTCTGGCCTATACCGAAACCGGGGCCACCACCCCCCTGGTGGAAGAGATCATCCTGGCTGCGGCAGAACGGGTCTTTTTGGCCAACGCTCACTCTGATACCACCAAAACCGTCAGCGCTCACGCAACCGTGCGCTCACAGGCCGACTTTATCGCACGACTCGATCAGGGCAAGGCCCGCTTTCTTCCTGCTGTCGGGGAGTTGCATCGCCTCGCCTCCTCCATCCTGCTGCATCATCACCAGATCAGGCTCGCCTGGAGCCGTGTCGGAACCGTCGTCAAAACCACCCTCGTCCCCGAGTTGCAGGAACAACTCTCCCGCCTGGTTTACCCGGGTTTTCTCCTCCGGACTCCTGCGCAGTGGCTGACGGAATATCCGCGCTACCTGCAAGCCATAGCCTTACGTCTGGAACGCTTTGCCTTCGCCCCGGGCAAGGATCGGGAACGGGCAGCGCGGTTGGCTCCGTTCTGGAAAATCTGGTTGCAGCACGAGGAACGCATGGATCGACACGACCCTATCGCCGCCCTCCAACACCCGCAATGGGAAGAGTTCCGTTGGCTGCTGGAAGAGTTCCGGGTCTCCCTTTTTGCCCAGGAACTCAAGACCATCCTGCCCATTTCGGAACAAAGGCTCGCCAAATGGTTGGCAAACATGGATCATAACGATTGAAAAACTGGGATGGAGGTCCAGGAGGAAGGGCTGCGCCCTTCCTCCTGGTGGGGTTCGGGGCGAAGCCCTGACAAAGGCTTTCATACCCAGGCTTTTCTTGCAAGGGCGCGGAATAGTCACGAAAAATGAATATTTCAAATCATGTCGGTTGGCCCACTACCCCCTGTTGACCCGAGAACCCCATGCTTCGGAATGGACGCCATTTGACCCATGTTGGCCTGTTATTGATTCTGGTCTGGGGGTCTCTCATCCGTCTGGCGGATCTTCCCCACTGGATGGCGGATGCCGCACACATGCAATTCCAGGGAAAGCCCCTTCTGGCCAGTGTCGACGGGTACTATTTTTTGGATCTGGCCAGAAGGGACGCGGCAGGCCCGGTCACGTCGCAGCTGCATCCGGACGATCCCGCCTCCCGGATCCCCGCCCACGTCGATCCCGCCCCGAAGCGTCTCCCCTTGCCGGCGCAGCTGGTGGGTGCCCTGGCTGCCCTGCTGCACCTGGACCTTTTGTGGATCGCCGCCTGGCTGCCACCTCTCCTGGCGCCGCTGGTGGCTATTCCTTTGTTTTTTCTGGGCAGGGTATGGGGAGGCCGGGTTGGTGGCCTGACCGCAGCCTGGTTCGGGGTCATGGCGCCTCTGTTTGTCCAGCGCAGCGCCTTCGCCGGGTTTGACACGGATATGCTCATCCCCCCCCTGCTGCTGCTGACAAGTCTGGGGTTTCTGAACTTTGCCCGCCACAAACCAGGAGAGGGGTACATTTCCCTGCTGACGGCGCTCGGCGGCCATGGGCTGTTCCTCTGGTGGTGGGATCGGGCGCCGGCGCAAATCCTGGGCATGCATCTTTTTTTCATGCTGGTGAGTTGGGCCTTTTTCCGGCCTCCCAAGGGAAAGGATGGCTTGGCTTTGGCTCTTTTCCTCCTCTTCACCTGCGCCACATTTTATCTCGCCCGGGGTGAGTTCCCCTCTCTGGATCTGTTCGCCACGCTGCGACACGGGCTGGCATTTTTTGTCGGACAGGAGCGTTCTGCCCTCCCCCCCGTGGCGCCTCTCATCGAGGAGTTTCACACCATCTCCTGGTCACAAGCGGCGACCGGCGCTCTGGGCCACCCGGTGGTGGTGGTGGCCGGTCTGGCCGGACTCCTGCTGCTGGCCCGGCAGGCCCGCAAGGAGATGCTCTTTTTGTTCCCTTTGGGTCTTCTGGGCTTGTGGGGGTTGTTCGGGGCCATGCGCCTGCTCATTTTCACCGGCCCCCTTTTGGCGCTGGGGATGGGTCAGTTGACGGCCACGATCCGGGCGTCCATCGACCGCTGGCGACCCGGAGCGAGCCGATGGCTTTTGCTCCCGGCGCTGGCCGCCACATCCCTTCCCGTTCTGGTCAGCGCTTTACCCCATCAACCTGCCCTGGCCGTTCCTGCAAAACTGGCCTCCGGCATGGCCGCCATCGATTCACATGTGCCGCCGCAGGCCTGGATCTGGTCGTTGTGGGACGCGGGACACCCCTTGCGCTACTGGTCGCAGCGACCGGTGGTGTTTGACGGGCATGTCGATGTCGCGGAGGCCGGGGAAAGGTTGGTCTATAATACTCTCCCCCTGGCCACAGCGGATGCCGTTTTTGCCGCCCGCTTCATGCGTTTTTACAGTGCCACGGGTCTTCCCGGCATGCGTCGTTACCAGCAAGAGGCCGGTGGCGATGGGGAGTTGGCCATCAAACAGGTACGTGCTCGACTCACCCATACCCCGCCACCCAGCGCCTCCCCGGAGGCCATCCTCGCCCCTCCCGTCTACCTTTTCCTGTCCCGGGACATGCTCGACAAGGCTCCCTGGTGGTACCCCTTTGCCACCTGGAATTTTGCCCAGCGCCGGGGGAATAAACCCTTCATTGTCCGGCTGACAGGCTTCAGCCAGGCGGACCACATCGTCCATTTTGCCACAGCCGAACCAACCCGGTCCTTGCCCAAAGGCCCCTTGCGAGTCGATCTCGACAAGGGCCTCTTCCTGGCTGGCGACCAGGTATCCCCTCTGGTACAAGCAGGTTTGTTCGATGCCAGCGGGCAACCACGTCGCCATGATTTCAACCATCCGCATGGTTTGACCCTTCTGCTGGATATCCCACACGCCGTGGGATACCTCATGGATCAGGGTTTGGCCCATTCCGTGTTGGTCCGTCTATGGTTTTTTCAGGATCCCCCCCCGGGAACCTTCCGTCTGGTACACCACTCCGGCCTGGACTACCAGATCTGGGAGGTCGTCGGCGATAAAAAGAATCCCTGACGATTAATAAACTGGGATGGAGGTCCAGGAGGAAGGGCTGCGACCTTCCTCCTGGTGGGATTCTGGGCGAAGCCCTGACAAAGGCTTTCATATCCAAGCTTTTTTTAAACAAGAAAGGTCAAGAGTGATTTACCATTGCCCGCTTTCTCCTTATGATCGGAAATCCCTATACCCTTCCGATGGTCCATGCGCCAAGAGAGCACAATCTCTTTCCTGCAATCCGGGAACAACTCAATTTTTGGAGAAAAATACATGGCCGGTCCCAAGATGGTCAAACTCCCCGCTGGTGAACATTGGCTTTGCACTTGTGGCAAAAGCGCCTCGGGCCACCTGTGTGACGGCGCGCACAAAAAAGGCTCTGGCAAAACTCCCAAACAGGTCATTCTGAAGGAGGCCAAGGAAGTGGCCATCTGCCAGTGTGGCCAAACTGGCAATGCCCCTTATTGCGACGGATCCCACAAAAAATGATCTTTTTTTCAACATCACAACTCGTTCAAGGTGATAACACATGAAAAAGACCCTTCTCTTTCTGGCCTTGGCCGCCACTCTTGGCACAACCACCGCCATCGCCCATGCGGACGATGATGAAGGCCATCCGGCCATCTCGCATCGCCATGGCATTTACACCATTGCGGGCGGCCACATGAAGGCGATCAAATCCATCCTGATTGCAGGGTTCGACGCCCCCAAGGACGTCTCCTTTCACGCTCAGGGGATCGCCGACGCCTTCAGTCACATGGGCGACTCCTATCCGCCCGGATCCGACAGGGGGAAGACCAAGGCCAAGCCGGAGATCTGGACCCAAGGTGACAAGGTGAAAGAGCTTGGCAAGAATGCCATCGATGCCGCAACCGAGCTGGCCAAGGTCAGCGTCGCTGGCGACAAGGAGACCACCATGGCTGCCTTTAAAAAGTTGGGTGGCGCCTGCAAGGCGTGCCACGACGACTTCAAGAAGAAATAGCCCGGTCAGGAACACTCTTCAGTGGCACCCCTCTCTCCCGGGAGAGGGGTTGCCTCGGGATGACAGGCATGCCCCACCCCCCTCCTTCCATACCCACCTGGGATCTTCCCACCCGAATGTTTCACTGGATTCTGGTGCTTCTGGTCCTGGATGCCCTGATTTCCCATACATTTGGCGGCATCCGCATGCTCTGGCACTTCTGGAACGGTTACGCCATCCTGACTCTGCTTGTTTTCCGGTTCATTTGGGGATTCGTCGGTTCTTCGACAGCGCGTTTCGGCTCATTCCTGGCTGGTTGGACGGCCATACGCCACTATCTCGGCGCGTTGCGGCAGGGGGAGACCCCGCATCATCTGGGGCACAACCCGATTGGCGGCTGGTCTGTCATGGCCATGCTGGCTCTTCTGGCGGTGCAGGGAACCAGCGGACTCTTCGCCACGGATGAGATCGTGGCGAGCGGTCCCCTGCATGGCCTCGTGGATGCTGACACAGCGGACAGACTCACCACCCTGCACAGCCTGTGGTTCTGGCTGTTGGTCGGCATGATGGCCCTTCACGTGGGGGCGGTGTTTTTCCATTTGATCATCAAAAAAGATAATCTCATCCTGCCGATGCTCACCGGCCACAAGCGTCCCGACCAGGCGCCACCCGACGCTTCGGCGCGCATGCAGTCGCCCTGGTTGGCCCTGCCGGTCCTGGGGGTCAGTATCCTGCTGGTCTGGTTCGGTATTCAGGTGTGGAGGTGGTGAGTCATCAGCTATCCATCCTCACGCCGCAAGACTCAAATTGACGGAAATTCGGTGGTGTCCTGCGTTGACCTAACTGGTCTAGCCGGGAACAAAACCCACTCTTCAGTTGACCATACA
>JADGBZ010000080.1 GCA_015231175.1 Magnetococcales bacterium
CAGGAGGAAGGGCGCAGCCCTTCCTCCTGGACCTCCATCCCAGTCTTTTATCATGTTGACCCGGGATCTGTTGCGCCACACCCTCCGCCAGGGCCGCATCTACCCACGCTTCATTGATGTGGACAACCAGCTCACATTGAATTTGGCTGAGGAGTTGACAGCCATTTATCAATGCAACATCGGGTTGGGTCTGGACGAACTGACCGAATTGACCCAACCCATCATCAACGGACACCGCACCCCCCTGGTAGCCAAAGGTTTGAACAAACTCCTGCTGGATCGCTGCCAGTTTCGTGAGGCAGACGCAGCCATTGGCGAAGCCCGGTTGGCGATTCTGGAGCGGGCCACCCATCTTTTGCGTCAACCCAACATGGGTGACCTGGAACATTACCGGCGCATGGTGGCTGAACCTTATGGCCCGGATCCAGACCAGATAGCCGGGCGCCTGTATGCCGATCTGCCCATCCGCCAACCCCTGGAGGCGTTCGATCCACCCACACCGGAAGCCCTCTTGCAGCGTTACAATCTGGCTCAGGCACAAGGGTTGCTGTTTTTTGCCCAGGCCGTCACCTTGACCCTGCGGGAGAGCCGTGTCGTCAGGCTGCGGCGTTTTTTTCAATATCTTCGATTTTTCAGGTTGCTTTTCCGCATTTTACGGACGGGAGAACATGGGTACCGGATGCGTCTGGATGGCCCTCTCTCCCTGTTCGACGGGCACCGCAAATATGGATTTCAGCTGGCCTTGGCCCTGCCAGCCTTTTGTGATCTGGAGGCCTGGAACATGGAGGCCGAGGTGCGTATCCCGGGCCACGCGCCGGTGCTGTTGGTTCTGGATGAAAAATCGCCTTTGCGTTCCCATTATGCCCGGCTGACCGGTTATCATCCGCGTGAGTTTCAGGTTTTCAACCAGCAGTTCCAGGAACAGGCCCCGCCTGGCTGGACCATGGCCCCCGAAGCGGACATTTTACAGCGAACCGGTCAAGAGGTCTGGATACCGGATTGGACCTTCGTGGCGCCCAACCACGCCTTGATTCATGTGGAACTGTTTCACCGCTGGCACGCCTCATTGTTGGAATCCCGCCTGGAGAGTTTGGAACAGACAGCCGATCCGCCACTTCTGGTGTTGGGGGTGGATCGGTTTCTGTACCGTGATCTGGTGCGCAAGGCGCGTCTGGACGGATCCAGGTGGTTTGCCGACCATGGGTTTCTGTTCAACGAGTTTCCGCCCGTGGAGCGGGTTTTGAAATGCCTGCTGGGTTACGTGTGAGGGGCAAACGTGCTTGCTTCACGACAAGCTCTTAACAGACAGATCGCGGCGACCGCTACAGAAAATGAATAGTACCTTGCCTCGTAAGCCGGATGGGCTAGCAGGTGTATCAGCATAAACCCTATGGAAACGACGAGATAATAGTCAGAAGTTTCTGCAATCTTGTGGCGAATCCTGAATAACAGTGCCAATACCGCAAACACGTAAATAGCAAAGACGTGACTTTGATAAACTTCTTTAAAGCACTTCATGTAGGGAATCAAATAATCTGACGCACTTTTTGAAATAACTGTTGCAGCAATGTTTGGAGTCATATCAATGAATGTGTTGTTAAAATGACGTAAAAACTGGTAATTTGTAAAGACTTTAGCAACGATAAAGCATACAAATATAGATGAAATCATCATAAATAGCGATGTTTTTTTAGATTTAAAATAAAATAAATAAAATGAAACCAAAACAGAAACAATAACATAATCGATCCGTACAATTGGCAACACGCTGGCGACTACAAAAGAAGAATATATTTTGTTTTTCATGAGAAAGTACATAAGTAACAGCGAAAAGAAACACGCCATGGAATCAGGAGAGGAGAACTGGGCCAGATGATGAACCTCGGAATAATAGGCAACAAACACAACAAACGGTTGTGGAATACCAAGCTCAAAAAGAATAATTGATGTAATAATGATGCAAAGCGAAGCAAAAAATGAGCTTGATATGTAGCTTGCCTGAGAATATGAGTAACCAAACTTTGAGATCCCCTTGATGGTTGCAAGATAAAACAGCCTTGCGGAGTTGTAAGTTTTAACCAACTCTTCAAGGGCCCTCCAATCTCGATAATAAAGTGCCCCAAAAGGACCAGTCGTCATCTTTTTGAATCTTAAAGGGTCAACCTCCTTTTCGAGGTCTCCGTAAGTAACAACTCGTAAGTTCTCACCAGAATATCCGTCAAATACGCTGTACGTCGAGGCAATGTATGGGACAATATCCCAACTATAATAGGTATATTTGACCCCATAAATAAAAATGGCAACAGCTACAGCCAACGAGAAAGAGAATCTTTTAAAAAAACCTACATAGGAACCCAGTCCATCTTTCATACCGCCACCTCTATCACCCAGTTCCACGCAGCCAAACGAAATGCCGAAAACCAATGGCTACAATCACCCAGATCCGACCCTGACCCCGCTGCAAGCACAGGCGCCTGCGGGGAAGTGAAAATGGCGCGGCAAAAATCACCCCGCTCCGGGAGTCGTGACAAAACAATCCGCTCGGCAGGGTAGCATCAAAAAACACTTGAAGGAAGTCCTGTTCATAATCAGCCTGGAGGAAGGGCATACCCCTTCCTCCAGGACCTCCATCCCAGTCTTGCAATCGTTTTTTGTCGTGCAAGAAATTCAGCCAACCGCCTTGTACACGGAACCTTTGGCATGGCACACGGGACAGGTGTCGGGAGGGGTGCCGATTTCCGTATGGCCGCAGATGGGGCAGACGTAGATTTGCAGGTTTTCCAGGTCTTTGCCACTCTGCACGGCGGCGAGGGCCTGCTGGAACAGTTGGTGGTGAACTTTTTCCACCTCCATGGCATTGTGCATAGATCTGACGGCCTGCTTGTTGCCTTCGGCCTCGGCAGTGGCCACAAAGCCGGGGTACATTTCAGTGAACTCGTATTTTTCCCCCCCCATGGCCTCTTGCAAATTTTCAGCGGTGCTCTTGATCCCTCCCAGCACCCGCAAATGGCTGTGGGCATGAATGGTTTCGGCATCGGCCACTGCCCGGAACAAACGGGCGACCTGGCCAAACCCTTCCTTCTCGGCCTTCTCGGCAAAAGCCAGATATTTGCGGTTGGCCTGGCTCTCGCCAGCGAATGCGGCCTTGAGATTGTCCGTGGTTTTCATTCCGGTGATTCTCCTTGATGAAAGTTTGACAAAGCCTGATTCACTTCATGCACGATTCCCGCATCCACCTCCCCGTTGTCCCGCAGCCGGCCAATGATCTCCATGGTGCGGGTGTGACTCAGGGATTTGCGGTAGGGGCGTTCCTCCGTCAGGGCCTGGTAGATATCCAGGACAGTCAGCAACCGGGCGTTGAAATCCAGATCCTCCTTGCCAAGCCCAAACGGATAGCCGCGTCCGTCCAGTTTTTCATGGTGGTTGGCCGCCCATTCGGTGATCTCCTCGAAACCCGGGATTTGTTCAAGACAGAGCCGGGTGTAGTAGGTATGAATGTTGACCGTGCGCCTCTCCTCATCGGTCAATTGCCCTGGTTTGTCCAAAATGGCATTGGGAATGCCCAACTTGCCCACATCATGCAGACTGGCGGCGATGCGCAGCTTCAGACGCTCCTCGGCGCCCTTTCCAAAATGAGCGGCCATGCGTCCCGTTTTTTCCACCAGGCCGCTGGAATGACGCAACGTGAACCGGGATTTTGCGTCGATGATGCGGCTGAAAACCCGGGAGATCTCCAACACCTGCCCCCAATCCATCTCCACCGACAATACCGGCATGGTCCGCTCCAACGCGGCCTGGATGAAAGGGTCGCGCAGGTCATACCAGAACGCCGGAGTCTTGCTGACCTCCCGAAAAACATCCACCAGGTCGGGGGAAAAGGCGCTCCCCTCTCTTTCGACAACGAAAGCGTCAACACGGGCCCAATGGGCTGGATCCGGTGTTTGCAAACGGCAGCGAAGATCGGCATGGTCGGCAAGCCCGATAATCTGGGCCATCAGCGGAATGGCGTCCCCCTCCAGGTGAAAAAAACCGGTACCGTCCCAGTTTTCATGGTGATACTTGATTGCACCGATACCATTGTCTTGAAAAGGGAATTCTTTGACATTCTGCTCCCCGATATCACAGTGGGCGGGAAGATCTTCCACCTGGTACAGACGGTCAAGGTGGCTATTCGCATGGGTCAATCTCTCCTCGGCCAGACCGTTGTCATGAAGGATGGCCAGTGCCGCTATATCGAATATCCCAGCCTCGGACAGCCCCATGGCCTGGGCCATCCGCATGGCGACGTAGGCCACCCGTTTTCCATGATGGGTCGTCACACCCAACAGTTCGCTTTCGACACAGTCGATGGCAAAGGAGAGGCCTAACAGATACCGGTTGAGATTGAATGGCATGCGCAACTCCCGAACGTACCTTCCGGACATTCGCTGGTTGTGAAGAGATGGTCCCTCCAGGGGCTGGATCCTGGATTCCCGTGTGTCAGGCTGGTCTCTCTGGCCAGGCGCCGGTTGGTTCTCCCCCCTTTGGGCCACGTTCAATCAGGGGGCATGGCCGGGATTGGTGTTGGTTCTCCCCCCTTTGGGCCACGTTCAATCAGGGGGCATGGCCGGGATTGGTGTCGGACGGTTAGTGCGCCTCGTTCGTCAGACAATGACGACAAACGCCCCTCCATTCCACATGGACCGAATCCACCCGTCCCCAATCCTCCGGATCCCCATGCCCGGGGGAAATGGACGGATCCTGTTGCGCAACATCCGTCACTTTTCCACACTGGATACAAACAAGATGTTGATGGCGCTCCATGTTGCGGTCATAACGATGGCTGGCATGATGGCGTCCGAATGGGGCGATGCACCCCTGATCCACCAAAAATTGCAGCGTTTGATAGACGGTGTTGCGGGAGATGGAGGGAACCCGCTTCTGGACCCCCTGAAAAACCATCTCAGCATCGGGATGCTCATCGGTCTGAATGACCTCACGGAACACCTCAAGACGTTGGTGGGTGACCCTGTGACCAGCGTGGCTCAGGTGTCTCGCGAGCCACTCCAGGCGCTGGTTAACGGACATGTCGGTATCGGTCACTTTTCTACTTTCAATTAATAATTACTAATAGAGAATTTATACTAACCTATTCGCGATTTCAACCCTTGAATGACGACAGTCTCGAATGGTCCATGGCGCACCAGTCCCGGCGCAGATCACGCCTGGCACCGGACCGAAACGCTGTTCAAGGCTCCAGCTTCGGCACGATAAAATAGAGAGCGGCCTGATCCGGTTTCATGACACCGGCCACCCGTTCGGCCTCGGGTCCAAAGCCCATAAACCAATCCACCCGCCCGGGACCGCGGATAGCACCACCGGTATCCTGATTGACCACCAAACGTTGGATGGGTTCCCAGGCGGCAATCTCCTCGCCTGTCTTGTGGGCAAACCGGGGCCAGCGGCTGACCAGCAGGGCGGGCGCCCCCTTGGGAAATTCCCGGTGGTCCGTGGCGATGGAGTAGCCTGGCGTCAGGGGAACCTGAATGTTACCGAAAGGACCGCCCTCCTGGGGGCGGAAAAAGACATAGGAAGGATTTTGTTGCAGCACCTGATTCATCTGCTCTGGATGCGCCTGCAACCAGGCGCGGATGGATTGCAGAGAGACATTGGATTTTTGCAACATGCCTTCTTTGAGCATATAGCCGCCGATGGCCCGGTAGGGCCGGCCATTGGCGCCGTCATAGCCTACGCGCATCTGGGATCCATCCGGGAGGAGAATGCGCCCTGAACCTTGTATTTGCAGAAAAAAAAGGGCGATTGAATCTTCCACCCAGGCCAGTTCCAAACCTCGGTTGGCCAATCGACCGCCCTGGTCAATTTCGGTGCGGTCGAAATAGGGTTGCAGATGGCTGTTGTCCATGCGGGCCACCAGCCGACGCCCCTTCAGGTCATCGAACCAGGCCCCCAAATCCACATCCAGAAGATCCTCTGGCCGCCGGTAGAGGGGAAAGCGAAACTTTTCAGATCGTTGCAAAGATCCGGTCAATAAAGGTTCGTAGTAACCGGTGACCAGGACATCCCCTTGGCCATCCCGTCCCACGGAGGCATGGATCCGGTAGTGTGCTGCCAGATGGCGGAAGAGGTCATTTGGCGACCCTTTTCGGGCCTGGGCCGCCAAATCCCGACACCCCTTGGCCATGGCTGCCGCCGGAATGGCGACTTGTGCGCCAAACTTGTAAAGTTCGCCAGGGGGCTGTTTGTCGTAATAGGCAGCGCTGGCCTCCAGGGCGTCGGCCCAGAGGTGCAAATCGCCAGGATTTTGCAGAAATTTTTGCACATCTCCCCAGGCAATCGACCGCAGATTCCCCTGGATCACCTCCCCCTGGTCCGTTTTTCGGACGACAAGGCGCCACACCACGGCGAGCAGGAGGAGGGCCAGCAGGAGAGCAACGACCTTGAACAACCCGGTGCGGCGCAACGGAACTCCTTCACGATGAATGGGGAATTTTTGTACCGGGCTGCTGGATGGCGCTCAAGCTCCAATTGGGGTCGGGAGCACTCACCGGACGGACAAAAGTCCAATACTCTTCCACCTGGATGGGGGCATCGGGATCACCTTCCAGAACGTTGCCGTGGGCGTCGGTGATGTAATCCACCATGGAAACCATGAACTGGACGGTGATGAAATCTTCTCCGGACTCTTGCCAGGCCTCGCTGATGGCCGAGGATGCAAAGTGGATTTTTTCAATCACATTGCTGCGTCCGGCGGCTTTATCTTCCCGGGCCTGACGTTCCACCAGGGTCCACATGCGCTCCGTGACCAGAGGGCGCAGCTGTTCCACATTCCAGTCACGCCAGGCGCCCTGGAGCAGCTCGAAGGCGACACGCGCCCCGGCGAGAAACTCATCCTCCTGAAAACGTGGGTCCATGAGCATGATCTGGCGCAATCCCCGAGCAAGGTCACTCTCCTGCTCCTCTTCGCTGGTCAAGGGTGGCGAAAACGTGTCGACCGACTTGCGCAGCGAAACCGTCCCGGATTTGCCACCGGGAGGGGAGAGATCAGGCTCATCCCGGAAAAAGTGGGTCTCGGCATGAGAATCCATCATGCCCGGCGATCTGTTTTTCAGAGATGCAGGGGAGGATGCAGCCCCTTTGGGAAGGGGCAAAGAAAACGGGAACGAACCTGCTTTGGGCCAGGAAAACGACGACGAGCCTATTTTGGGCCAGGAGGGGCGTTGCCCCCCCGACGCCCGCCAACTGCGCCACGCACGATAAATCAGGTACCCCAGACCACCCAACAACAGAAGATCCAGAATACCAAGGCCACCGCCTCCTCCGGCAGCCCCATGGCCACCAAAAAGCATGGAACCAAGCAGCCCGCCCAGCATGAACCCGCCGATGCCTCCCATGAGCCTGCTGCCAAACCCCGGGGATGGCGGAGCCGCTGCGGCCCCAATCGGCGTGGAGAGAGGAGCCTGGACCTGGTTGGGGTTTTGCGTCTGCCGCAGCGCCGTCCCCTGTTGGGTTGGCGCCGCCTCTGGTTCACGGCTCTGCCGGAAGGAAGAGGATGGTTCCGCCGCTGGTTGGCGCTTCAGGGAGGGTTGGCGGGGTGCGGCATGGGTCCGTGACCCACGCGACCCCGAAGATTGCCCTCCTCCCGCACGCGCATCAGCGGTATCGGGCCAACAGGCCAACAGAAAACCCGTCAGGGTCACACCTGTTATCCACAAGGTTAACATTTTATTCTTGTTTAACTTTTTAAACATCATTCTTTCCTCCATGAAAGAAATGAGGGACCATCAACGGGAGATTGGAGCTTTCATGCAAATTCCCAGCCCACTTTGTCGAAAAGCATCAGGCCATCATGCATTGGAGCCTTCATGCAAATCCCCGGCCCACTTTGTCGAAAAGCATCAGGCCGTCATGCCACGAAAATTTGCAACCATTCACCACCCGGCCACGAATCGGGGTCCAGAGGGCCGGCCCCATGGAACCAGACCCTCGTCACACCGAGCCTTTGTCCTTCAGGATGTTTGCCCGGGCCCGCCAGAGCAGTTCGGCGATGTGGCAGGCCCGAACCGGCGAACCGATACCCCGCAAACCCTCCTCCATGTGCAGGAGGCAGCCAGGATTGCCCGCCACGACGGTGTCGGCGCCGCTGGCGACGATGCTGGCCAGTTTATCCGCCCGGATGGCCCGGCTGGTCTCCGGGTGACGCAGGAGGTACTCCCCACCCGCACCACAGCACCCGTCGAACCGGGGAAGCTCGCAGACGGAGACCGGCAGGAAGTGCAACAATCTTCGTGGTGCCGCCACTGTACCCAATCCATGCCGGATTTGGCAATGATCATGAAAGACAAGCCTGCCCAATCCCGGATCGCCCAGAGGGGCGGTGGCCATCTTTCCCGAGGCGTCGAGAAAGTCGCTGAACTCCACCACCTTGGCGACAAACTCCCGGGCCAAGTCACGGTAGGCGGCGTGGTCCTCCAGGGCCTGGGCATAGCTGCGAACAGTCATGAAACACAAGGTGCTATCGCATACGACGGCGGCGACCTCCCGGTGTTGGGCAAAGGCATCCAGGGTACGCCGGGCCTGGCGTAAAAAACGGGCGCGATCCCCCCGCTCCAGAAACGGGGCACCACAACACCCAAAACCCTCCGGTACCGTCGAACGATAACCCAGGGAGGTCAAAAGCCGCTGGGCAGAGAGGGCCACGCCGGGATAAAAAATGCGCCCCATGCAACCGCACAGCAAGGCAATGGAAGGGCCATCCGCCAGGGAATCGGTCTCTGCCAGGGGTGAGGGATCCTCCTGAAGGGCCGGAATCATCCCCTCCAGCCTGCCCGGAAATGGCTGGCGATACCACCACTTTTTGCTCCGCAGCCACGCTTGCAGGCCAGAACGGCGATACTTTTGCAGCAGCCAAGCGACCTTGGCGGACCAGCGGTGGTTGACCACCAAAAGATGAAACAATCGGCTGGTGAGCAAAGGTGGGAAGTGCGGTCCAGCGGCCCGGGCAAGAGCGATCAGTTGGGCAGGATGAACCCCAGCCGGACACCCGGTGTGGCAGGCCCGGCACAGCAGGCAGTGGTCCAGGGCGGCCAGAGCGACCACCGGATCGATCTCCTTGTTACGCAGGGCCAGAAGAATGGATATCCGCCCACGCGGCGAGCGGGTTTCATCGTTGTCCACCCGGTAGGTGGGACAACCTGGCAGACAGTAGCCACAGTGGGTGCAAAGATCGGCATTGGCCAGGGAAGCCATGAATGCCACCTGGGCCGTGGCCGTATGGACTTTTGAATCGGTCATGGTCGCAGGGTAAATCCGCCCAGGGGCAAAGGGGAAGCCCCGGTGGTTGCAAAATTTTGCACGCCTTCATGGCTCATGGCTGTATAATGGTGCATCCTCGAATGCAACCGGTGACCATGACCCAACAAAGGATTTTCCCTTGACACACGCCCAACAGCGCATACTGGAGACCTTCGCCAATCCCCACCCGGAACGCCATTACCGCATCGAGATGCGTTGTCCGGAGTTTACCTGTGTCTGTCCGAAGACCGGCCAACCGGACTTTGCCGAGATTCACATCGAATATGTTCCGGACCAACTGTGTGTGGAGTTAAAATCCCTGAAGCTCTACCTGTGGAGCTATCGAGAAGCAGGGGCCTTCCACGAAGCGGTCACCAACCGCATTCTGGATGATCTGGTGGCTGTGGTGGCCCCGCGCACCATGACCGTCACGGGCGCTTTCAACGTGCGGGGGGGCATCACCACGACCGTCGTTGCCAAACATCCCGACCCGCCGCTCGATGTGTAGGCGGACTCGATGGGTAGGCGGATATGAGTCACTGTTTGGCACCCTCCCAAGAAAAGCCTGGATATGAAAGCCATTATCAGGGCTTCGCCCCGAACCCCACCAGGACGCTGTCCAAGGCCCTGCCAGGGAGCCAGACCCCTGGACCCCTGTTCACTGAATGGTCTCTCCGAGACTGTTCCAGAGAGGGTCGGTTGAATATCATATCAAGTCAAGATGCTGGTGAAACGTGCCGTTGAAACCCCAAAACAGGGCAACCGAACATGACGACACCTGCCGCCTCAACACAACCTGTCACCTGCCGGGAGACCTTTCGGATCGAAGGACTCTCCTGTGCCGGGTGTGTGCGCCGTACCGAAACGGCGCTGCAAGAGGTGGCAGGGGTCGTTGCGGCCAGTGTCAACCTTGCCGAAGCCTCGGCCACCGTGACCTACAACACCCCTCCCGCCAACTATGGCGTTTTGGGGCAGGCCGTGGCCAAACGGGGATTCCGCCTCGTGCGACTGGAAAACACCGAAGATCCCATGGCACGGTTGGAACAGGAACAGCAACTGGAGTATCAGGATCTTCTCCTGCGCTTGCGGGTGGGGGCCATCCTGGCGGCGGCGGTGATGCTCCTGGCCAGCTGGTCCATGCTGGGTCTGGACCGGCTGTGGGCCGTTTCCGTCGAAGACAACCATGCGTTGCAATGGCTTCTGGTCACCCCGGTGCAATTTTGGGCGGGCAGCCGTTTTCATGCTCAGGCCTGGGCTGCGGGGCGTCATGGCAGCGCCAACATGCACACCCTGGTCGCGATAGGCACCTTCAGTGCCTATTTCTACTCGGTGTTTGTCCTGTTGGCGCCAGAGTTGTTTCGCGGTGAAGGGTTGTCGGCAGAGGTCTATTTCGACACCTCCGGAAGCATCATCGTATTGATCCTGCTTGGGCGATTTCTGGAGGCACGGGCCAAGGGGCGCACCACCCAGGCCGTGCGTGGCCTCATGGGGTTGGTACCGAAGACCGCACGGGTGATCCGTAAAGGAATAGAGGAAGAGATCCCCCTTTCCGCCGTGGTTCCCGGGGAGAAGGTGGTGGTGCGCCCCGGAGAGAAGGTTCCCGTGGATGGCTGCATTCTCGAAGGAACATCGACCCTGGATGAATCCATGCTCACCGGGGAGTCCATGCCGGTGCTGCGCGCCCCGGGCGATCCGGTCATCGGTGGCACCCTCAACCAGACCGGAACCTTCACCTTCGAGGCCGAACGGGTTGGACGGGAAACGGTCCTGGCCCATATCGTGGCCATGGTACGGCAGGCCCAGGGATCGAAACCGCCCATCGCCCGTCAGGCGGATCGGATCGCCGGAATATTTGTGCCGGTGGTGATCGGCTTGGCCCTGTGTACCTTTCTGGTGTGGTACGGGCTGGGGCCCCCGCCAGCCCTCAACCATGCGTTATCCAACTTTGTTGCTGTGCTGATCATTGCCTGTCCCTGCGCCCTGGGCCTGGCAACCCCCACCTCCATCATGGTGGGAACTGGCCGTGGCGCAGAATTGGGCATCCTGATTCGCGGCGGAGAGTCCCTGGAGAGCGCCCACAAGGTCGATGTCGTGGTGTTCGACAAGACCGGTACCCTGACCCGGGGGCAGCCCGCCTTGACCGACTGGACCGGCTCCGATGCCACCCTGGCCCTGGTGGCCAGTGTCGAGAGCCGGTCGGAACACCCGGTTGCCCGGGCGGTGGTGGCGGAGGCCGTGGCACGGGGCCTGACCCTGCTGCCACCCGACACCTTCGAGGCCATCCCCGGGCAGGGGGTACGGGGCGAGATCCAGGGAGAGGAAGTTCGGGTTGGCACCCGCCGGTGGTTTGCCGAGGCCCATATCGATACCGCAACCGTGGAGCATGACGCCAACCTGCTGGAAGCCGCCGGCAAAACCACCCTGCTGGTGGCCATCGCCGGAAAAATGGCCGGCCTGATCGGAGTGGCGGATCGGGTGCGACCCGAAAGTCATGACGCCGTGGCGGCCCTCAAGGCCATGGGCATCCAGGTCATCATGCTGACCGGCGACAATCCGCGCACGGCACAGGCCATGGCTGCGGTTTTGGGTATCGATCGGGTACGGGCGGAGTGCCTTCCCGACCAGAAAAGCGTCGAGATACAAAAGCTGCAACAAGAAGGACATGTCGTGGCCATGGTGGGGGATGGCATCAACGATGCCCCGGCCCTGGCCCTGGCCCATGTGGGCATCGCCATGGGAGCCGGTACCGATGTGGCCATGGCCGCTGCCGATATCACCCTCATGCACAACGATCCCCGGGATGTGGCCCGTGCCATCCTCCTTTCACGGGCCACTCTGCGCAACATTCGGCAAAATCTTTTCTGGGCGTTTGCCTACAACACCATCCTGATCCCCCTGGCGGCAGGGGTCTGGTTCCCCTGGTTCGGCATTGTGCTCTCTCCCGTTTTCGCCGCCGGGGCCATGGCCTTCTCCAGTGTGACCGTGGTGACCAATGCCCTGCGCTTACGCCATTTTCATGCATGAAAGTCTGACAAATCGGGAGCCAGGGGGCTGGCCCCCTCCCATGCGCACAAGTGACTCCATCATCGGGTGACGCCATGTCCACGCAGAGTCCATCCAACAATGGCCACAAATCTTCCCCTCCCATCTGTCACCTGTGCAAAAATCACCCACTGATATCGGCTCCGAATTATGCCCGTTTGCACCGAGTCACCTCCGACTCCCAACCTTTTGCCCCCGGGGGCCTGATTTATCTGTGTCCCGTGTGCGGCACCATCCAGAAACACACGGATGCGCACTGGCGAGAAGAGGTGCAGCAGGTCTACGACGCCTATCGCATCTATGCCCAGACCAATGGGGGAGACCATGCGGTCTTTGATGCCAGAGGCCAAGCCGGTCACCGTTCGGAGATGTTGCTGCACACTTTTCTGCAACACACCCAAACCCCGGACATGGGAAAATTGTTGGATATCGGGTGTGGCAACGGCAATCTGCTTGCCCGGTTTTCCCGGGCACGTCCTGGTTGGAAATTATATGGCACCGAATGGAACGACCGACATCGGCAAACCATCGAGGCCATTCCCGGCGTGGAGGGGTTTTTCTCTGGAGATCCCAGCCAGGCCCCCGGGCCATTCGACCTGATCACCCTGGTCTATGTCCTGGAACACATTCCCGATCCGATCACTTTTTTGCGGCGGTTGCTGCTGAAACTGGCGCCGGGAGGTTGCCTGTTTGTGCATGTCCCCGATGTGGAACGCAACCCGTTTGATCTGGTATGTATCGACCACTGCACCCATTTTACCACCGGATCTCTGGGTCGTGTCGTGGAACAGGGAGGGTTTGACACTCTGCACCAAACCGGAACCTGGGTTGCGCGGGAACTCTCCGTGGTGGCCCAAAGGGCGGCTGCTTCCCGCCCACACCTGCCACCCGACCCGATGCCATCCCGGATGTTGGAACGTCAAAAACATCTGCTCGACGGACATGTAGCCTGGTTGACCAACATAGCGCACACGTTTCAGCAAGCGAAAGGCAACCCCTTGGGCCTGTTTGGCACCTCCATCGCTGCCACCTGGTCGTTCCAGGAGAAAGGTGGCTCGGTTGACTTTTTTGTCGATGAGGACCGGCATCAATTCGGGCGCAGCCATCAGGGACGACCTATTCTCTCCCCCACGCAGGTTCCGGACGGTGCCACCCTGCTCATGCCGTTTTCGCCTGCGAAAGCGCAGGAGATCATCCAACGCCTGGCCAGGCCACGCTTGCGGTACATCGTGCCTCCAGAAATGGAGCCTTGATCGTCGGTAACCACTCAGCACCCGGTTTTTCACCCATTTTTTGTAATCGTTCAGAGACCTCTGGACCGTAACCGTTCGGCACCCTTTCCAGAAAAGCCTGGACATGAAAGCTTTTGTCAGGGCTTCGCCCCGAACCCCACCAGGGCGCTGCCCTGGACCAACCCAGGGAGCCAGCCCCCTGGATCCCGTTTCATGGTTACCATTTTTTTGTATCTTTTCGCGTAGCCATGCTTATAATCCGGGTGGTCCGGGGTTTGTCGAGGAGGGGGGGCGGCAATGATCGCTTCCTGAAACCGATTATAAAAAAGCAAGGGTCGAGGGTAAGTCATGGGAAGTCATGCCGGGCATAATGTACAGGATCCGTTCTTGAATACCCTGCGGCGTGAGAAGGTGCCTGTCACGGTATTTTTGGTCAACGGCATCAAACTTCAAGGGGTGATTACATCGTTCGATAATTATTGCCTGATGCTCAAAAACAGTGTCACCCAGTTGGTTTTCAAACATGCCATATCCACGGTGATGCCATCCCGGAACATTCAGGTCATGGGAGAACCAGGCCACGACGAGGAGGTGTGAGGTACAGAACTCTCTCCTGGATCTGCCAGGGAGTCGTCCCTCTGGGTTCCGGTTCGTCGCTGGGTGCTGGATGGTCGCATCCGATGCCGCATTTTGCAGGTTGAAAGAACAGCATGCATACAACGCAGGCTCCCCGTGAGCGGGCGTTATTGATTCAAATGGTGGATGAGGATCCCGACCGCGCAGAACGCTTGGCGGAGGAGTTGCGGCGCTTGGTGGTAAGCGCCGGTCTGGAGCCGGTTGGAGCGCGTATGGTCGCCCTTGCCCGGATCGTGCCGGCAACCTTCCTGGGCAAAGGACGCCTGGAAGTGTTGGCCGGGGAGATCCAGGAACACGATGTGCGCGTGGTGGTGTTCAACAACGCCCTCTCCCCGGTCCAGCAGCGCAACCTGGAACGGGCGCTCGTCGCCAAGGTGGTTGATCGCACCGGCCTGATTCTAGAAATTTTTGCCGCCCGAGCCAGAACTCGCGAAGGGTGCTTGCAGGTCGAACTGGCTGCCCTGCTGTATGAACAATCCCGTCTGGTACGCAGTTGGACCCACCTGGAGCGGCAGCGTGGCGGTGTCGGGATGCGGGGTGGACCTGGGGAGACCCAGATCGAGCTGGACCGCCGGCAAATTCGGGTTCGCATCCAACGGCTGAAAAAATCTCTGTGCGATGTCGAACGCACCCGGACGTTGCAACGTCGGGAACGCCAGGACGTTCCCCTCTTCGTGACCGCCCTGGTCGGCTACACCAACGCCGGAAAATCAACGTTGTTCAATCGTCTGGCCACAGCCCACGTCGATGCGGAGGACAAGCTGTTTGCCACTCTGGATCCGACCATGCGCGGAATCACCCTGCCGGATGGAGGACGGGCGATCCTGTGTGATACGGTCGGATTCATTCGTGACCTGCCCCACCAACTGGTTGCGGCATTTCGCGCCACCCTGGAAGAGGTGGTGAGTGCCGATCTGCTGTTGCATGTGGTGGACATATCCGACCCGGAATGGGGCGACCAGGCCCAGGCCGTGTTGGCAGTCTTGACCGAACTCGGTGTGCAACACAAACCCATGCTGACCGTATACAACAAAGCGGACATGCTACCAGAGGGGAGTGGGCAGGTAAGCCGGCTGGAAGAACGGGAAGAGTCGCTTGTCATCTCCGCCCGCACGGGTCTGGGCCTGGATTTGTTGTTGGCCCGGTTGGCGACGGCACGGACCCAGACCTGGCAAGAGTATCGATTGACCCTGCCTGCCTGTGACGGGGCCCTGTTGGCGCGTTTGTGCCGCGAAGGACGTATCCTGACCCGGCAGGAAATGGGCGATGAAATCGAGGTGACCCTTGCACTCCCGGTCGCCGGACGTGGGCGACTACGGGATGTTTTGGCCCGGTATGCAACCACATGATTGCTATACGGAATCCTGCAAAATCCCAATTCACGCCCCCCATTTCAGCTCACTATGGAACTATTCGAGTAACGGCTGGCTCACCACCCTTTCAAGAAAAGCCTGGACATGAAATCCTTTGTCAGGGCTTCGCCCCGAACCCCA
>JADGBZ010000081.1 GCA_015231175.1 Magnetococcales bacterium
GTCGCCACGGTCGAAAAAACACCGGTCGAGACTATCGTCAAGCCACCCGTCGCCACGGTCGAAAAAACGCCGGTCGAGACCAGCGTCAAGCCACCCGTCGCCACGGTCGAAAAAACGCCGGTCGAGACCAGCGTCAAGCCACCCGTCGCCATGGTCGAAAAGAAGCCCGACGCAACCTTCGTGAAACTGCCCGTCATCACGGCTCAACAAACGCCCGTAGCGACCAGCATCAAACCACCAGTCGACACAGCCCAACAGACTCCGGTCAAAACCAGCGTCAAACCGCCGGTCAGTACGCCCCAACAGACTCCGGTCGAAACCGTCACGCAGCATCCACCGGAGGAAGTCCGACAGCCTCCCTCGCCTACGCTTGCCAAACCCCCGGAAAAAACAGTCTGGCAAACAGTCATGGGCGCCTTTTTCAAGGCTCCTGAGCCCAAAAAGCATCCAGCTCCTGCTGCTGCACCCAGCCACCCTCCGGCAGCGTCCATCCGGCAGGAGGTGACAGCAGCTGAAACCGTCCGCCCGGCACAACCGGCCCAACAATCTCCGTATGAGGTGGTGGACAAAACACCCCTCGCGGTCACCCGGAAATCCATTTCCGGCAGGCCGGATGCCCAGGCGTTGCCGACACACGCGACAACCCAAACCACACCCACCCGCCATGACCCTCCGAACGCCTCCGGTATCGGCCCGAATCGGGAGATGTTGGGCATCACCCTGTGTACTGGCATCCATGTGCAAGAGAAAACGTTGCACTCCGCACCTGCACCGATTGGCACGCCTCTGGCGCAACTCTCCGACTGCTTCCAGCAACCAACGCCCGCGTTGCGCAACACAGCTCGCCATGACAACGCCAAAAAGTTCCTGAACTTGCCCCAGACCCTGTTGGTCTCCCCCCCGCATGCCGACCCTGGCGCCCCGGGGAGCAACAGCAAACTCCACAACCCTGATACCGATTTTCAGATCACCATCCGGTTTCCCCTCGGCGAGACCAGGCTTGACCAGGGCGTCAAGGCCCTGCTGGCATCCATCCACCACTATCTACAACGGGATACCCAGGCGCGGGTGTTGCTGCATGGCCATGCCGATCGATCAGGGCCAGAGGATTTCAACATGCTGCTCAGCCACGACAGGGCCCAAGGTGTCGCCGACTTTTTAGCCGCAAGCGGTATCCGCCCCGAGCGCATGGAGGTGAAAGGTTTTGGCTCTCTGCACCCCCTGGACCCGGGAGAGTCGGAAACTTCCCTGGCCCGCAACCGGCGTGTTGAAATCCGGGTTCTCGGGTATTAGCCTGTGGGAGGCAGGTTCAGTTACCAGAAAACCATTTCGAGGAGTGAGACAGCAACGTGGTCATCCCCCCCTTTTCCCTGACTCCACCCTCCTGGACAACACTCTGGTCGGGAACCCGCAAGGTGATGGAGGATGCCCTCCTCCTGGCCATGGACCAAACCGTGCGCCTGGCCGTCACTGGCTTGAACCAAAGTGGCAAAACGGTCTTTATCACGACCCTGATCCACCAATTGTTGCAGGGGCATCGGAGCAAACGCCTCCCCCTGTTCGGGGTGGTCGAAACCGGTCGCTTCCAGGGGGCCAAGGTGATCGAACAACCCAACCTGGATATCTCCACCTTTGGTTATGACCGGTTCATGTTGGCCTTAAACGGCTCCCCGCCTGCCTGGCCCCAGGCGACGGATGGACTGAGTGAAATCCGCCTGGCCATCCGCTACCGACCCAAAAAGGTCGTGCAAAAATATTTGCAACCTCTGGCCACCCTCTACCTGGACATCATCGACTATCCTGGCGAATGGCTGTTGGATCTCCCCATGCTGGATCTCTCCTTTGCCGCCTGGTCGGCGGAGACTCTGGTTCTGTGCGAACAGGAGCCCCGTCTCACCCTGGCCCGGGAGTGGCGCCACGCCCTGGCCAGCATCAACCCTTCCGCCCCGGCGGATGAAGAGGTCATCCGTCAGGTCAGCAAGTTGTTTACCCGATTTTTGCGCCGCTGCAAGGAGCCCGATGTCGGGTTGCATTTTTTGCAACCGGGCCGCTTTCTGATCCCGGGAGATCTGCTCGACACCCCTCTGCTGGCCTTCTGTCCGCTGCCAACACCCGCCAAGGGGACATACCCCTCCGGCTCCCTGTATGCCACCATGGAACAACGTTATCTGCTCTACCGGGACCGGGTGGTGCGTTCATTCTACAAAAAACATTTTTCCCGGTTTGATCGGCAAATCGTCCTGGTCGATCCCATGCGGGCCCTCAACAAAGGGTTCGGCAGCTTTTCCGATATGGAAAAAACCCTGCAATCAATCCTGAGCAGCTTCAATTATGGACCCGCCGGTCTCCTGCGCCGCCTGTTCAAGCCGCGTATCGATAAACTGTTATTTGCCGCTTCCAAGGTGGATCACGTAGCGGCCAACCAGCACCACAATCTGGAACGATTGTTGGAGCACCTGGTGGCCATCCCCACCAACAACGCCCTGTTCCATGGCGTACAGGTCAAGGCAATGACCCTGGCCTCCGTGCGATGTACCCAGACAGTCGTCCAGGAACACGATGGGCGCCGGCTCTCTTTTGTCCAGGGTATTCCCAAGGGGCGCAGCGAGGAGATCCTGCTGTTTCCCGGCGAAATCCCGGAGACCATTCCCGATCCCGCCGATTGGGATGCGGAACGGTTCCGTTTCCTGGAGTTTGAGCCCCGAGGCACGGGCAACTCCCGCGACGGCACCCTGCCCCATATCCGCGTGGATCAGGCCCTGGAGTTTTTATTGGGAGACAAACTGTGCTGAAGAGGGAGCGCTGGATGCCGCCCCTGGAGAGACATCCGGCAGCACCCGCTGCACCGCCTGCCGACAGCATGCCAGGCAGACCCGTCGTCCTGACCCCCCCTCCATCGACTGCGGCAGCAGCGGGTGCCCGGGATGAGCAAAACCACCCCACCACCGCCGATGCTCCCGGCAAGGAGAGCGATCCGCCCGGGTGGGAGGCCAACGACGCGGAACACCCGGACCCTGCACACGCTTCCGACTCCTACCCCGAGAATCTCCCGGCAACCGACCACTCCGTGGTGTGGAGACACCTGGGAACCCTCTGCCTGGTGCTCATGGGATCCTTCCTCCTGATCGTCCTGATCCAGGATTTGGTGCTGTTTTTAAAAAACGAACTCCACGCCCGCCCGCTGGTGGGTGGTATCTTATCCTTCCTGGCCCTGGGCGGCCTGGGCACCGCCATGATTTGGACCGCCCGGGAGTGGTATCGGCTTTCCCGGCTGCGGGAGCTGCGCCAACTCGCTGCGGAAGCCAAACGTCTGGCGGCCAACCGGGAGTTTTCCGGCGATGCGTGGGCCATGACCCAACGAATTGCCCCCCTTTATCAACACAACCCGGGAGCCATGGCCGGCCTGGAACGTTTCTATGACTCCGTGGATGATACGCTGGAAGATCCCCATATTTTGCAACTTTTTTCCCATCAGGTTTTGGGACCGGTCGATGCCCGGGCCATGCAGGTGGTGGTCCACCACGTCTCCAACACCACCCTGCTCACCGCCCTGAGTCCGTTGCCGCTGGTCGATGCCCTGGTGTTCCTTTGGCACAACATCCGCATGGTCCGCGCCGTCGCCCAGTGTTATGGCGTCCATCCCGGAACGGTCGGCAGCTGGATCCTGTTGCGGGACGGCTGCCAGGGACTCCTGGTGGCCGGCACCACCGACATCCTGGCCAACCATGTCGGCAACATTCTCGGCAACTCCCTGGCCACCATGTTTCTGGCCCGGGCCGGTCAGGGGATGGCCAACGGCCTCTTCACCGCCCGCATCGGCCTCCAGGCCATACGCCTGTGCCGCCCCCTTCCCTTCACGGCTGATGAACTTCCCGGCATGACCCGGCTGCGCAAAACCATGGCCGCCGCCCTGGCCCAGGCCTTTCAGGGGGGGGGAGAGAACAAAACTCCCGGCAAAGAGGTGCAACCTCGATAAGTCATTTTGCATCTGCCCAACCCTATCGTGGATCCCACTCCATTCTGCCAGGTTCTCCCCCATGACCACATGGATGATCATGACCTGCCCACACAAGGACAACAATAATAAAATGCCATGCAACACAACTACACTACAATGCGCTCGCGGCCATTATTTTAACATCATAACACAAGCAGATTGCACGAGAACAATCAAGTCGCCGGCAAAGAAAGCCGAATCTTTGCTCCACATGTCTTTTATTGTCACTTTTTTATTCACCATCTTTTCGTCGAACGCCTGGTCAGCACCGCAAGATATTTATTTCCTGTTGGATGTCTCAAAAGGCATGTTCAACATGAATCGCGATGCGGATTTGAAAGAGACCCTGTTTCGGTTTGTTTCAAACCTCCCGGCGGATGCGCAGTTTGGTCTCATTGTCATGGGTGCGGATGCCAAGGCATTGGTCAACCTGAGCCCACGCAGCCCCGCAAGACGAGATCATTTAAAAAATGGCCTGGCGTCAATCAAATATGATGACATTGACAGAAATATTCCGGATGCCCTCAAACAAGCCATGGACGGGTTCCGAACCCCCCAGGTACGCCGGGGAACCATGAAATCGATCATTCTGCTGGCGAATGGCGTCATCCATCTTAAAAATGATCAGGATGTTGCAGACAGAAAACATTGGCTGGATAATACATTGTTGCCCGAAGCAAAACGTGAGGGCATCCGCATATTCAGTCTTGCCTCAGCAAAAGATACCGACACCTCGTTATTGGAAAAACTCGCCGACCAAACGGGAGGAAAATATTATCCCTTCTCCACTGCTCAGAAGATACCGGCATCGTTGCAAGAGTTGCGCATTTTTCTGGCTTCCGCCGCAGAGGAACCCACACCGCAACAAACCGACCTGCGGAAGGCAACCGCGTCAACCCCGGGGGAGGCGTCCATTCCTACGGCAAATCAACAACCTGGCGCCATGACCGTGACGGTCGCTTCGCCCCAACCACAACCAAGCCAGGTTCCCCCCGTCAGCACAGCAGGACTGACCCATCAGACCCAGCCCACCAGCCCCCCCCCCACGGTGCCACCAGCACAAGATCCAGCGATACACCCGCTCCCGTCACAACCGCTTCAGCCATCAACACCATCAGCAGATGATCACAAACCACCACCCGTGCCGTCCCACCATGCGCAACCTTTGCCAAGCGATCACATTCCCGAAGCAACAAATTTCCATATGATGTCATCCATAAAGATTGCCCTGAGTCATCCTTTTGTTCTTATGATTTTAAACAGTTTATCCATCATTATTTTAGGATTTTTGATGGTCAAGACGACAAAAAGCAATTCAATAGCAACAAATACGTCTCTTCCACCTCCACATCCCGACAAGAGCGCTCCGGCATCAACCAAGGAAACAAAATTATCCTTGATCACCGACGACACAAAAGAGTTCTCACCCTTGCCGTCAAACCCGACCATCGCTGACTATACACGATATGGTTATGACTGTGCAAAACGCGGTTGGAAGGCTGACGACCTCGACATTTTGATGTTCGGTTTGGCTAAATTTGAAGGAAACATGGATATCGCACACCTGGTCAGCGTGGCTGCATTAAGCCTCGACAACTACAGCCTTGCCTACGATACGATCATCCGCCTGCTGCCCACGATCAAAGGCGGCATGGCAGCCCAAAATGTATCAAAAACAAACTTGGCCAGTTATGTTGTGCGTGGACGCAAAAAGATCAGCAGAGGTCACTATGTGGATGCCCTTGATATATTGCTGATAGCGAGAAATATTTACCCTGATGATACTGAGATTGCTTATCTGACTGGTTTGGCTGCGATGCGTTGCGGTTCTTATAGTATGGCCAGCGATATCATCAAACAATTGTTGGGAATCGTTTATTCAGACCAGAGAGTCATATTAGATCCCAAGTCATTGATCAAGCTTAAAGAACTCCCCATGCAATTGTCTGTGGATATTTTGAGTTTGGCGGGTCGACTTGCCAAGGAGTTGTTCTTCACCTCTTTGGCAGGTCAACTGGCCAAGGACAAGTTTTTTGCCGCGAATGCGAACGAACAACCCATCGACGAAAAATTGCGATGGCTTCTCCCCGCACCTGTGGAAGCCATGCTCCAACAGAGCCTGGCGGACCTGGATGTTGCTGGAATCATAGCGAATGCATCCGAACAGGCAAAAACCAAAGAGGTTGTCTTTCAACAATTCTGGGGAGAAACGGCGCGTCAGTGCTACTTGAATGCATTTGCCTACAGTGAACGGAGCGATCCTTTCCCGGCCATCAATGCCGCCACCGTCGGTTGGCTTTTGTTTTTGATGAAAGACAAGAAAGACGAACGATTAAGAAAAGAGACCCTCTCTCTTGTGGAAGAAATATGCAATATCTGTCTGGATAAAGAAAAAAATTCAGACGAAGCTTATTGGAATGCTGCCACCCTGGGAGAGGCCTACTTGATCCTTGGGGATGTGGAACGTTCGACAACCTGGTACAGCAAGGCCAAGCAACGTGCCAAGGACCGCACGGGGGACATCTCCACCATGTTTCATCAAATCTGCTTGTTGGAACAAAAACTTCACATTCCCGATCACGTCAAAAAGTTGTTCATTCCCAGGAAGGTTGCCGTGTTTGTCGGGCACATGATCGATGTACCTCATCGTCCCACCACACGATTTCCTCAGGCATGCGCCCAAGAAGCCAAGGAAAAAATCGGCGACATGATCGACAGGGAAAATATTGGTATTGGTTATTGTTCCCTGGCTTGTGGCGGAGACATCCTGTTTGCCGAACAAATGATCGAGAAAAAATTGGAGCTGCATCTGGTGCTCCCTTTCCCTGAGGAAGAGTTTATCCGCACCAGCGTCGCCATGGGTGGTCAAGAATGGGTCAAACGCTTTCTGCACATTCGCAACTCGGCAACAAAAATCACCTTCGCCGTGGATGAAACCTACCGAGACGATCCAAGCCTGTTCGTATTCAATGGTTTATTACTTGAGGGAATGGCCTTGACCGAGGCCAAACGATTGCAAACCAACGCCGTGATGATTGCCTTGATTCACTCCGATGCCACTTCAATACCGGGCGGAACCATAGAAAGTCTGCAACGCTGGCAGCAATACGGACGCAAAGCAGACGTGATCGATATCAAGTCGTTTACCACCCCCATGACAAAACAGGAACTCCTCCCACAACCCTCCGGCGGCCAAAAGAGCGGTCCCAAGCAAAAGCTCCCGCAAAAATCCTACGAAATCAAAACCATGCTCTTTGCTGACGTGGCAGGTTTCAGCCGCTTGGTCAAGGAACATCATACCCAGGCGTTTTATGTCAATTTTCTGGGCGCCATTGCAGACGTGCTCAAGCCCGCCATGCTTGAAACAGACCCCCCTGTTTTCCGCAACTCGTGGGGGGATGGTTTGTTTCTGGTCTTCGATCAGGTGGAAGAGGCCTGCGAGTGTGCCTTGAGATTGCGGAATATGGTCAACGAGAAGGATTGGCAGGCTGTAGGCTTGCCGCCAGGCGTCAACATACGCATCGCCCTGCACACTGGTCCGGTAACGCGAGGTTATGATGCCATCATTCGACGCAACAATTTCTTTGGCAGCCAGGTCAATCTCGCCGCCAGAGTTGAACCCGTGACCATTCCAGGGTCCATCTTTGTCACGGAACAGACTGCCGCCATGTTGGCCGCCCTGGAGCACCACTGTTATGCCTGTGACTACGTCGGCGAGAAAAAGTTACCGAAAAACGCCGGTTTCTGCAAACTCTTCCGCCTGCGCCACAGAGATGAGATGCGGCTGCTCGCTTCATAGACCTCTTGATGGAAAATGGGGTCGTGAGCGGGATCCATCCTGAACTACGGTACATGAAACGTAACTATTCACCACCCGCCAACGAATCGGGGTCCAGGGGGCTGACTCCCTGGCTTAGTCCAGGGCAGCGCCCTGGTGGGGTTCCCCTGGTGGGGTTCGGGGCGAAGCCCTGACAAAGGCTTTCCTGTCCAGGCTTTTCTTGCAAGGGTGGTGAATAGTTACCATGAAACATCCCCCAGCCCTATTCGATATTGCCATCATGTTAACTGCGCCCGCGAATCATGTCCAGCAGCTCCGCCACCGATAACTTTCCGCTCATGTCGCCCCCCTCCAGCAGACCATCGGCCAGGTTGCGCTTGTGCCGATGCAGATCCACGATCTTGGCCTCGATGGTCTCCTGCGTCACCAGGCGATAGATGGTCACCGGGCGCGTCTGCCCGATCCGGTGGGCGCGATCCGAAGCCTGGTCTTCCACCGCCGGGTTCCACCAGGGGTCCATGTGGATCACATAGTCCGCCGCCGTCAGGTTAATACCGACCCCTCCAGCCTTCAGGCTGATGAGAAACAAATCACCCTCCCCGGACTGAAAGGCATCCACACGACGTTGCCGCTCCTTGGCGGGGGTGCTGCCATCCAGATATTGATAGACCACTTTCTTTTCATCCAACAATGCCCTGATGATGGCGAGGTGATCGACGAACTGGCTGAACACAAGGGCTTTGTGCCGGTTCGCCAACAACTCCTCCACCACCTCCCAAAAAACGGCCAGCTTGGTACTCTCGATGGGACTGTCGGGCAACACCAGACGACTGTTGCAGCAGGCCCGCCGCAGCCGCATGATCTCGGCAAGAACCTGGAACCGTTTCTGCTCGGCAGGACCATCCAGATTTTCTATCTGTTCAATGGCCTTGCGGCGCAAGGTTTCGTAAAAGGCCATCTCTTCCGGACTCATCTCGACGTTCAACACGATTTCGGTTCGGGGCGGCAACTCTTCGAGAACCTGGCTCTTGGTGCGCCGGAGCAGGAAAGGCTGGATCCATTTCCGCAACCTTTTTTGGGCCTCCTTCTCCCCATGGCGTTCGATGGGGACGGCGAACCGTTCGTTGAATGCCTCCAACGAGCCCAGCAATCCGGGGTTGATGAACCGGAACAGATTCCACACCTCTCCCAGATGGTTTTCCAGGGGGGTACCAGTCATGATGATCCGAAAAGACCCGGTCAGAGCCATGACCGATTGGGAGCGTTTGGTCAGCCGATTTTTGATGGCCTGCGCCTCGTCCAGCACGACGACGTTCCATTTGATGGCGGCCAGCATGCCCGCTTCCTGCTGCAACAGACCATAACTGCAAATGACCACATCGAAGGATTGCAAGCCCCCCAAGATCTGCTGCCTTTGACCCCCACCAAACACGATACCACGCAGGGTGGGAGCAAAGCGGTCGATCTCTGCGATCCAGTTCAGGGCAACGGAAGTCGGGGCTACCACCAGCGACGGCCCCTCCTGGGCCCGATACAGCAGGAGCGCCAGGGCCTGCAAGGTCTTCCCAAGCCCCATGTCATCGGCCAGGCAGGCGCCAACACCCCAGGCCGCCAAGCGAGCCAGCCACTTGAAACCAGTGACCTGATAATCCCGCAACTCGGCCTGTAACGTGGAAGGTGGCTCTGGATCAAGACCCTGGGCCTGGTCAAAACGCTTGAGGTGGGCACGCCAATGCTGGTCGGTCTCGACCGTCCGGGCTTCGGCAAACAACTCCCGGAAAACCGGGCTGGCCAGGGGGTGAAAACGTTGTCCCTTGGCATTTTTTTCGGAAAAGGCGTCGATTTCTGCCAGACGTTTGCGGAATGTCTCCGTCAGTGCCACAAAGCGGCCTTCGCCCAAGGGAATAAAACGGCTCTTGCCGTCCCGCACCATATCCAGCAACCGACCCATCTCCACGACCAGATCCTCATCCAGGGAGATATCACCAGTCACCGAGAACCAATTCTGTTCACGCTGAATACGCACCCGCAAACCATCCATGGCCACAGGGGCGCTGACCCGCATCTTTTCCCCCTCGGGCCAGGCGATGACCACTTGATCCATCACCGTTTGCAGATCCAGGAGCAGCTCCAGGCAAACCTCTGGTTCTTCCAAAACCCACTCGGTCCGGCTCCACTCCCCGGTCAGGGGAGAACACTTCGCGATCAGCGCGTTGGCGCGGGTACTCTCGGCATCGAAGTCCCGATGGGTTTGCACCCGCTTGCCATTGACCTCGGCAATGATGGTGGCGCCCCCTTTGCCGGGTTGAAAATGGGGGCCATCGCCAGCAAAAGGACGCACCAGCAGGTTAACCTTGAGGCCATCGCCATGGGGCAGCAAATGAAGGTGTGGGGTGGCGTCAGCCGCAACCTCCTCGATATGGGCCATGCCGCCGCCAATGCCCGAGTGGATGGTCACCAGCGACGCGACCGCCTGCATGGCCTGCATCACCTGTTCCCTGGCCTTGACTGGAATCTTGAGACCCCGCCTACCCAGGATTTCGGCAATCTTCCTGTGGGCTGCGGTGATTTCAATCAGCTTGCAGCGGGTAGGTGTCTCCTGGAGAACCACAACCCCTTCTCTCTCCACCGGCGTGGCGAAGTAAACCTTGACCTTACCACCCTTTTGTTCGACCAACAGTTCCGGTTCAACCTTGACCACCTCGACGTTGACCAGGGGCAATTTTTCCCAGAATACGAGGGGATGTCCGACCATGGCCAACAAGGCCTTCTGCCAGTCAAACTCGTAGAACGTTCCGTCGTAATAATTGGTTTTCTGAGAGATTGTCGCACAAATCCGCCGATCCTGGTCGGTCAGAAAATTCATCTCTTCAGGGTTTCTGAACAACCGTTTCAAGGCCACCGGTCGCCCCTTGGACCAGAGGCCGGCGGCAGAGCGCAGCTGCTCCCGGGGCTGAATGCTGACGTGTTCCTCGTACAGAGCGATCATCCAGACCAGACGGCTGTTGCCATCGGCACTGGCCGCAACCTTGTTTTTGTCAGGGGTCGCCCCCATGGTGACCAATGCCTTCAGGGCACGTTCCCACCCTTCTTCCCGTGGCACGATGGGCAGCAGGCTGTGCAGGCCGGTCTCCTGCTGAATGGCAGTCGCGTACCCGGCAAAATCCGTTGCCCCCGGGTCCAGGGCAGCCATGAGTGCGGCACTTTCCATGGCTGCCCACAGGTGGCCATTCTCCTTGGCCCTCTCGAAGAGGGGCCGCAAGTCGGCAACGTGTCGACGGGCATGGTCGCCATCGATCCAATATCGAGCCAGCATCTTGAACAACTTGACCAGGAAAGGATCACGATCCGCTTCTGCCGCCCGGGCACTCTCCATGTCCTTTATGATCAATTCGCGCAGGACATCGGGGTCACCCATTCCACTTGGTACCATATCCTCCAGGAGCATTGACGCATCAACAATGCCCCCTTCGAGACACGCCAAGGCCTGGCTTGTCTGATTCTCTTGCGCCAAAAGCACGGCGTCCAGACAACGCAGGCTCGGGTTGGGCGAACTTTTGGGTGTCGTGCGCGCCAGGGTTAGGAGTTCGGCCAGCCGCATGCGACAGGCAGGATCCCCACTTTTCAACAAAGCGAGAAGAAAAAAGAGACCACTCAGTGTCCCGACCACGATCCTGCGTTTGTCGGCATGTTTTTTGGCGTGTTTCATGGCCGCTTCGTAAGCATGGATGGCCTTCTCGTTCTCGCCGCGCAAGAAACAAATCCACCCCTGCAACTGGAGATCGCTGCCCACCGGTTCCGCAGCATCCAAAATGACCTGGGCTTCAGCAATGTGCCCCTGAAAAACAAGAGTGGCGACCAACAATCTCCTGAATCGAGACCCCACCATGGCGTCCGGGTGATGGCGGTGTTCACTCAGTAGCCGCAACACATCCGCAACGTCGGAAAAATTCTCCAAATAGTCAGCAACAATCTCTTCCAGAGCCTCTACCTGAATGGCATGCGGCAGATCCCGAAACCACGCAACATCCAAAGGGGTAGCGCAGATGATGACAAAAAGACGGTGTCGCGCCATTTTCTCGGGAAACTGCTTGTGGGCAGCCTCCAGAATGGCGATCATCGATCTGGTATCATGCGCAAAAATGGCGATGCGCAGTTCCCGCAGGCACCCTTCAAAGGTGATAAACCTCCCCTCATAATAATAAGATGGGGAGACCGAGTTGATAGCTGCAACCATCTTCTGGAACCGGCCCGCAGCAACAGCCGCCTGGGTTACATGGTTGGCGATCTCCGCAATGCAGAAAAACTTGACATATGAGTCGAGGGCAACCAGACCGGCCTTCTGCATCCTCTCAAGAATGGGCAGCAGTGCCACGGCGGACAAGGGTTTGCCATTATTGCCAACGACACCCAATCTCAACAAACAGGACAGGAGACTCTTCCGGCTCACCGGTGTCATCAGGATGGAGAGCACTTGCAAGACCGACTGTTCAGTTGCCGTCAACGTGCTGTAATGATCCCGGAGTTCCTGAATCGACGGGTTTTGCTGCGCGGATGTCATAAGATGGCTGACCCCCTGTTCCCGCCTGGCACCTGTGTCAACGGCAGCGCACGGTCAGGCACCCTTTTCTCCTGATGGGCTTCGATACCATAAAGGGTTGTGCTTCCCGTGCGCGAAACTGGTACAGCTCCTCTTTGTTCGCCTCTGCCACGCCAAAAGTATCACCCAAGGTATTGCTCTACACGTACCGCCATTCTGCCACAAACAAAATAGCCTTGTCAAACACTGCACATGGGCACAAAACGTATATTTTAGCCTGGATAGGAAAGCCCTTGTCAGGGCTTCGTCCCGAACTCCACCAGGACTCTGTACTGGGCCTGCCAGGGAGTCAGCCTTCTGGATCCCGATGCATTGCCGGGTGGTGAATGGTTGCTTATGATCGTACATTTTGGGGGGTATGGCCGATGCGGTGATCAAGGCCCATCTTCGGTGACGACATGGCAGCCTGTACCACCCAGTTCACTGGCCGCAAGGGCGCGGCGGCCCGCCTGATAGAGCATGTCGTTTTCCGTCATGCCAGGGCGAAAGGTGACCACGCCGAACCAACCTCGCAGCAAAATTCTGTTGCCCCCAACCTTGAATATGGTATAATCCAACATATTGATAATACTGTTAATTTTTTCAACCGCGGCGGACAGGTCGTTCTCCGGGAACAGAATGGCGAAACGATCCACCTCCAGTCGTGCAAGGAGATCCCGCGTCCGCAGGAGTTGCCCCATGCGTTTTCCCAGGGTTTTGACCAGGCGTATCTCCCGCTTGGGCCCCAGGCGTTTGCTGAGGGCCACAAAATCATCCACCACAAACATGGCCAGTGTGAAGGTACTTTCCAGGTTGGCGGCCTGCTCCAGGCTGCGGCGAAAATGACCGGACAAGGCATACCGGGTGGGTACCCCCGTGGCTGGATCCATCAAGTGCCGGTCGCGGACGGCAGCCAACTCCTTGTCCAACTCCAGCAATTTTTCCTGACCGGAAACGATCTGTTCCTGATTTTTTTGCAATTTGTCCTTCAGGCTGCGTGTATGTTCGCGCACCAGACGCACGTCATCCAAAAAGGCCGTGCGCAGGGAGTGGATGTTTTCCGGATGGTCGCTGCTCTGAATCCGCTGGGCCAATTCCAACAGGCGATGATCGACACGACCCATCTCTTCCATCGTGCCCATCAAGCTGCTGGCCACATCGACCATGGTCTCTTTGAGCAGTGCGCGTTCGCGTCGCCAGACCGAGCGGGTCACCTGACCATGACGGGTTATTTTGATCAAAAATTCCTGAATCTCAGGCCATACGGCTCCCGTCGGGGTCGCACGCGCCTGATGGTCCAGGTTATCCGCTGATTCCAGAATCCAGGGTTCGTCCTCACCCAACAGGCGCAAGGCGTCCAACAGGTGGATGTGCATGGCATCTGGTGGTGACACCGACACATTTTCCTTGGTTTCGGGCGTGTCATCTCTCTCCGCATCCACCTCATCATGGCGATCCAGCAGGGCATGATCAGGATGATCGGGATGGTCAGGATGGATCAACCGTGAACGCACCAAATCCAGTTGACTGGCAATCTCAGAGGTTTGCAGGGAGGTCGATTGACGGATCAGACGGAGCAAACGGTCAAAATGGGCTTTCTGTTCGGGGTCATCGGGTAACAGGGGAGACACCATGAGATGCAGGAGCCGTTCGGCCACCTGTTTGGCTTCAACCAAACCCAAAACACCTGCCTCACCCGCCAACAACTGCTCGACCAGCATGCGGGCGGCCTGGAGATCGGGACGGGATTCACACAACAAATTCCGCAGACGTTCCAGTCGAGTTGCCGGGAATGATGTCTCCATGCGCCTATACCTTCCTGGGAAGCCACGGGAACCACAACCCATCTCCGTGTGGATCGCTTGACCATGCCCCACACCTGCAACTTTATCCGTCATCCGGGCGTGATGTGTCCATTCGCCGTTATCAGGTCGCCGGGAGGCCGATACGCCGCCATACGGATACGCAGACCAGAATTTTTCATGGCCACAGCCTCGGTCAGCGCCGCGTCGGCCTGTACCAGCATGGCCTGCTCATTCCAGGCCGGATGATGCACCGCGCCGCCAAACACCGGTCGCACAGCCAGAGATTGTGCCCCCATGCGAAACCGAAGCGCATCGAACATATCGTGAATCTGGGAAGCTGCACCCATGGCGCGTTCCCCCCCCCCTTTGGGCAAAATCATGGCAAAATTTTCTACGTTCAAACGTGCCAGATAAATCTCAGGTTCCACTTTGCCCCGCATCCGTTTTGCCAGGGCCAACAGCAACCTTTTGCTCTCTTTTTCCGACAGGCCATCCAAGAGCGGTCCCAACCCTTCGATGCGGCACAGCAGCAGGACAAACGGCTCCTGAAGGTGCAACGCCCGCTCCGTATGGCGAGTCAAATGTGCCGAAAAGGAGAATCGATTGGGCAAACCCGACAAGGGATCAATCAACTGCTCATCCTGACTGGCCAGCAGAGCCGCCTCCATCTGGTGCAAGCGCTCTCGGGCGCGCAACAGCATGACCTTCCCCGATTCAACCTGTTCACGCAGGGAATGGGCGTACTGCTGAAACTCCTCCGCCTCGCGCAACAGAACCTTGCGCAACTCTTCCAGATCTGTCAACCGGTCACTGCCGCGCAGGCGTTCGACCGCCTGGTCGATTCCCTCGCCTGTTCGCCCCATGCCCTGGAGCAGACTGCCAAAAAGGACGACCATATCCAGCAAGGTTTTTTTGAGCTCATCCCGCTCCTGTTGCCAGGCGGACCGTCCCAGATCCTCCTGAACGACGATGCCACTCAGCAAGGTGTGAAGATCCTTCCACGACACCTCCGCGCCGGGGGGCCCCAGTTTCGCAAGGGCCTCGGCCAAGCGAGGATCCTGTGTGCCCAACTGGCGCAGAACGACCAACAACCTTTCGCGGAATGTTTCGGGTGGTTTTGCATCCTTGTCATGTTGCCTGGAAATCTCTTCCTTGATCCAGGTTGCGATCTGGCTGACGGTCGCGTTAATGGAAGCGGGAGTCAATTGCGTCGCGGCACGAATTTGCCGGCCAAGCCGTTCGACATCGGCCTCACGCTCCCTGTCCTGTGCCAAAACCGGCTTGACCAAGGCGTCCAGGAGCAGGTAGCAAACGGACCGCGCATCCTCGATGGAGGCCACCCAGGGCTGCCGGACAAGGATCTCCTTGATCTGGCGTTTGGCTTCAGTGCTGGCGGGAGGGTCTCTCTCCAGACTCTTCAAGACCCTTTCCAGAAAAGTTTCCATCGTTTCCAAGGCTAGTGGCTCAACCGTGTTGAATTGATGTGCAGAAATGTTCCAATGCTCCGGGAA
>JADGBZ010000082.1 GCA_015231175.1 Magnetococcales bacterium
CCTTGAATGGAGTCCTGGTGTGGTTTGGGACGAAGCCTTGATAAAGGCTTTTATATCCAGGCTTTTCTTGAAAAGGTGCTGAACAATGACGCAAAATCTTCCATGTCAAACGATTTTCGGAAGAGTGCTGAATAGTTACTTTTGATCTTGCCATGAGAGGATACCGCTAAAATGTCGCAACGGGACCGCTATTCTGCCGATCAGTTGGCAAAGATTCGCGCCACGCTCAAAGACACCCTGGGTGAGGATGCTGCCAAGGCCCTGGAAAATTTGGATAACAGATTTGTCCCGACCAGCGCGTCCAGTGGCGATGATGCGACGAAACCCAAAAAGAAGATGGAACGCCCCACCGCCGCCAGCAAGGCGAGCAAGATCGATGTGGAAGAGCTGGCGCGATCTGGTGAAGTTGGAAAAATGGTGGAGGCACTCTCCCTGGTCCTGGAAGATCCCATCAAGGTCAAGGTCTTGATCAGCGGCATTCTGAACAATGGCGAGACCAAAGCCATGCATTTGACGGAGTCCCTAAGCAAAGTTCACAAATTTCCGGACCTGGTTGATTTCCTGGTCCAGAAGATCGTCTCTTTCAAGGGCATCAACCCACTGGTGGAATCTCTGAAGTTTGCCACAGCCAGTCCGAAGGCCATGCGCCTCCTGGCGCAGGGTATAGCGGAGCAAGGAACGGTCAACCATATCCTGCGCGCCATTGCCGGCGCCCCAAAAAACCAGGATGAAGCCGAAGTCATCTGGAGCATGGAGGTGATCGGCAAGGGATCCATCGACCAGATTCTCGATGCCATGAAGCTGATCGACCCCCTTTCACCGGGCTCCGTCATTTTGGCCACCGGTCTCATCAACCGCCAAGGCATCCAGGTGGAACCGTTGGTGCGGGGCCTGACGGCCTGCAAGGATAACCCGAAATCCTCCACACTGGTGGCTGCAACCCTGTGCAAAATGATCGACGTTCCAGCCCTGATCTCCATTCTCGAAAAATATTTGCCGGATAAATGCGAGTCGGCGGAGATCGTTGTCAGTAAACTGGTGCATCGGTGTGCGGACTCATCCACCCGCAACCATGATATGGTTGACGCTGCCCGTTATATCAAGGCGGATGCCATGGCCGGCCAGATTCTGGCCCTGGGGCTCATCAAACTGGATAACGAGGATATTCTGTACAGGGGTTACAAGCGGTTGCCGGCCAACTCCATGTCCAAAAAAATGACCGCCCTGGCCTACATCAAAAAAAAGGGCAAGCTCATGTCCCTGCGTACCCTGGGCAAAGAGGGGTGGGATTTGACCAAAGATGCCGAAGCAATCGAAAAAGCAACCCGTGTCACCCAGGCCCGCTACAAATGGATTGTCACCAACCTCCTGTCCGATGAACAGGCGACGACGGAGCCCGAGAAGAGCTAGTGGACCAGCCGACATGACAAGAAAAGCTTAGGTATGAAAAGAAAAGCTTGGGTATGAAAGCCTTGGTCAGGGCTTCGCCCCGAACCCCACCAGGGCGCTGCCCTTGACCCGCCAGGGAGCCAGCCCCCTGGACCCCGATTCATGGCTTGCCTGCACACCAAATCAACACGGTTGAGCCACTAGTAGGCATCCACCGAGTCCGGGGAGAGCGCCTTGTCGACCGGCCTGCTGGTTGGAGTGGGCCTGCGCCCGGAGCCGGTCGTCGGGAAGGGCGTGCCGGGCGCCGGTTCGGCGACCCCTGGTCCATGATAGGGCTGGACAGGTGGGCTGCCGGGGCGTGTGGCGCTTGGGCCGGTGGCGCCCAACCCGGAATAGGGGCGGACCGGGGAAGGTTGGACCGCCCCTGGCCCCAGATAGGGGTGTGCCGTTGCGGAGCCACTTCCGGCCCCGGGGTATGGCACCCCCGAGGAGACCCCGGGGTATGGCGCTCCCGAGGGGGGGCGGACCATCTCCGACCCGGGATTGACCTGACGGGCTGCCGCTCCAGAGGGCAGTGCGAAGGATGGCGGGCCGGAGGCGGCACCCGGTCCGGGTGGCAGCGCCGGCACAGGCCGAGGGGATCCGGGGCCAGCTTCGCTGTCCATATCGTCGTCAGGGTCCAGATCGGTGTTGGGAGCTACACCCCGGGAGGGGGCGTAGCCGGGTTCAAAATCGGGAGGAGGCATCGGTGCTGGCGTGCCGTAAGCATCGGGCATGCGGATGGGTGGCACTCCTCCTGGTGGGGCGAAAGGCGCGGTCTGGGGCGCCGAAGACACGCCCGGGCCATGGACAGGAGGTAGCATGGTTCCCGACCTGGCGGAGGGGAGGATGCTGGTTCCAGGCGCGACCGGGACTTTCGGGCCATAGGCCGGCGACGGCATGACACCCGGCTGCACCCCCAACCGGGAGCCGGGACTGGGGCTCGACCCCTCGGGCGATGACCAGGGTTGGACCCCGGGGGGAGAAACCTGCGGCGTTGGATCGGTTCGGAACGCGGGAGCCGTGCGGGAGTCGGGCGCGGCCCCGGATCCAGGGAGTATCCGGAATGGGGATGCGACGCCTGGCCCGGCATACGGCAACTGTGGAGGGAACGCGGAGTCGGCACCCGCACCGGCACCCGCACCGGCACCAGGCTGGCGCGCTGGCGCGACGGCTCCGGGCTCAGGATTGGGCACACCGGGCGCCATTTCTGGTGCAGATCCAATACCCGGTGCATCCAGAGACTGGACGGAACCTGGTCTCTCCTGGGCAGGAAGGGGCAGAACAGGTGGGGCTGCGGGCTGCGGCGTCAGATTCTGGATGCCCTGCGGGGTGACTTGAAAAATGTGATATTCCCGTTGTCCCAGGCCGCTTTTCAGGAAGCGGACACGCCCCGAGCTGCTGTAAAACCCTTCGCGGCGCGTCACGATCTGGAGCCAGTTGGGTCCACCCAGGCGTTGATCCCGTTGTGCCTGAGCCAGAATGGCCAGGCTGTCATAGACCAGTTGGGCCAGAGCCGGGGGACGGTTGCCCCAAAGTTGCTGGTAACGTGTCTCGAACTGCTTGCGCAGCAGAGGATCGGTATCACAAAAGAGCGATCCATTCAGATAGTCTGTCCCTTCGGCGAGCAACAGGCTGGGATTGTTCCACAAGGCTGCACCCAAAAAGGTGACCCGAGGTGTTCCAACGCCAGAATTGGCAGCCTGTGGTGCGATCAGGCGCACCTGGTCGGCACGGGCGGGAATGAACACAGCCTCGAAATCATTTCCCAACATTTTGATCCACTGGGTAAAATCAGTGCTATCATCAGGGAAGGCGGCCATGTGGGTCACGAAACCACCCTGGCGCAAGATCTCTTGGGTAAAAGCCTTGCCGGTCAACTCGCCATAGGGCGTTGCAGGCGCCAGTATGGCAAAGCGGCGCAGACCTTTGTCGAGCACGGCAAAACGGGCGATCACTTCGGCCTGTTGTTCGGGGAGAAAGGCGTTCAACAGGACATCCGGGTGGGGGTTGCCACGCGACGGCGCTCCCTGATAGGCCCGTTGGGCCGGATCACCGACCTGGAGGATATCCTGGTGGGGATTCAAGGGCATGATGGGTATGCCCCGGTTGCGGGCTGCTTCGGCGACCGCCTTGGCCGGAGCCAGAAAGACCGGACCGACGAGAATGCTGACACCCTGTGCTGCCAAACGTTCCATGCCGGCAAGAGCGGTCTCAGTGATTCCGGCGGTATCTTCGACCAACAGCTCCAGGGGGACATCTGGGAAATCGGCCAACGCCATTTGTGCCGCCCGCAAGAGGTATATGCCCAACGCCGCATGGCGGCCACTGAGCGGCAACAGCAAGCCGACCCGGAAAGATTGGCCCTCTGTGGCCGCGATTTGCAGGCGGCGTTGCGCCTCGGTGACGGTTTGCACGGCATGATGCGCCAGGGTGGCTTGTTGCCACAGGGAGCGGGCGGTTTCCACGTCCCCCGCAGCCAGATACCTGTCACCCAGGGCTACCTGCAAAGCAGGGGTCAGGGAGGATCCGGGTTGTTGTTGTTGCAGGGAGAAAGCGAGACGATTCAGGTCGAACAGGCCGGCGGTCGCCAGGAGAATCCGCTCCATGTCCGGATCCAGGGGGGTCGAGGAGAGATGCCGCTTCAGGGTAAACATCTCCTCGGAGAGGCTGGCGGAGACGCTGCCCTGGAAATATTTTTCCAGCCGCTCCTGCCAGGCATCCAGGCTCTCGGTCCTGACGGGAGGGGGGGGGGCAGGAGCGAGTTCCACCCGGACCGAACCCGCCCGGGGGGGGAGCGCAGAAGGCTCTTCGGGTGGCACGACCGGTTCCGCCACCATTTTGGGTTTGGCAACCGGTGATTTTGCCACGGTCTGCTGAGTTTGGGGCGGGGTACGGGTAGCGACCATGCCGCAAGCTGCAAGAAATCCCCCCACCAGAAAGAGGATCAGGAGACGCAACCACCACTCCGGTCCGTATGGGGTTTTCCAGGACATGGTTCTTGTTCCCGCAAAAAATGAATCGACCGGCACGCCAGCAACAGACCATCCAACGTAACTAATCAGCACCCGACCACGAATCGGGGTCCAGGGGGCCGGCTCCCTGGCAGGTCCAGGACAGAGTCCTGGTGGGGTTCGGGGCGAAGCCCTGACAAAGGCTTTCATATCCAGGCTTTTTTTGAAAGGGTGCTGAACAGTTACCATCCAACGAAGCCTTTGTACAACTTTGTGTGGCAAGTGGCAACGGCTGCGGCACACCATGCCGGGCGAAACCCGTCACCACCCGGCCACAAAATCGAGGTCCAGGGGGCTGGCTCCCTGGCAGGTCCAGGACGGAGGGCACTGGGCTCGGACTATTCCAATGAAAACGGGAATTCAATAAAATCAACCAGTTGCCGCTGCTCCGGGAAAAAAGCAACATATTGATTTCATTGAGATCATCTGATTGACAGAAAGGTCGGAGACCAGCGCCTCATGGCGTTTCCTGTTGCTTTCTATGTACCTCATATGGTACATGCAATCGATGAACGGATATCCCATCCTCGAAGTCATCTTTTTTCGCACTGGCTCCGGCGTGGAACCGGTGCGCGAATGGTTGCGCGCCCTGGGGATCGAGGATCGCAAGGCGGTCGGCGAGGATATCAAGCTGGTGCAGTTCCGCTGGCCGTTGGGAATGCCCTGGGTCCGCAAGATGGAACTGGAGCTAACCCGCAAGCGGAAGAGCCAATATTTCGGGGAGTTGCATGATGAACACGCATAGGGGAAGTTCCTTTAACGCTTTTCTGGAAGAGGAAGGCATCCTGGACGAGGTTTCTGCCCGGGCCCAGAAACGGCTCTTTGCCTTGCAGCTTGCAGACATCATGAAGGAAGTCGGCATGAACAAGGCGTCTCTGGCCAAGCGTCTCGCCACCAGCCGCTCGCAACTGGACCGGCTGCTCGACCCGGAGAACACCGCCATCACTCTGGAATCGATGGAACGCTTGGCGCATGCCGTCGGCAGGCAGCTCAGAATCGAGTTGGCGTAACCTCACCTCACCGCCCCCGCTGCAATTCCGGTGGTGTCTCCTGTTGACCTATCGGGATGACAAGGCGCAGATTTTTCCAACACGGTCATCTCACCATGTAAGGAAAGAATTATGCGCCCCTCGGAGGATTCTTGCTGTCAGAATCCGGATTGTCCAAATGGGGGGTCCGCAGGAAAGGGAACCTCAGAAGGCTGTGGAGTTCGAAGTACCGGATGACTGGTCTGCGTAACGTCCAATACGGTTGTCCGGTATGCCCGTCTCGCTGGGAAACATGGGTTCCAGGTCCATGATGAACTGGTCGCAATTTCCCCCAGCTTCGTTGAACGCCATAATGGCACTGATCGGAATCAAAATGGCCGCAAGGGGCGAAAAACATTAAAATTTTCCAAGGACTTGGACGTTTATGACGCCACGACGTTCTTCGTGGGATACAGCTATAACTTCTGCTGGCCAGTTCGGACATTACGGGTCAAGGATGAGCTGGGGAGGTGGAAAGGTCGAACGCCTGCCATGTCCGCAGGCCTTGCTGATCATATTTGGTCAACCCGGGAGTGGGTGACGTTCCCAGCAAGGCCGATTGGGTCACCGTGAGACACTACCCGAATCTTGAACAGGGCCGTATTGGGATCGTCAAAAAGATACCGCTCGGCCTGGGTGGCATAGCGGAACAACATCGCGTCGTGCTGGGCCAGGAAAGAAAAATTGGGTGAAACAGGCGACATGAGAAACCGACCCTATGGCGACGTGAAAAATTGACGCAACCATTCACCACCCTTTTAAGAAAAGCCTGGATACGAAAGCCCTTGTCAGGGCTCAGCCCCGAACCTCACCAGGACGCTGTCTAAGGCCCTGCCAGGGAGCCAGTCCCCTGGACCCCGATGCGTTGCCCGGTGGGGTGCATAGTTACCGGCATTTTTTTGTTCAGAGGCTGCCGCAGCAGTGCTTGTATTTGCGACCGCTGCCACACGGGCAAAGGGCATTGCGTCCCACCTTTTCTTCAGCCCGGCGGAAGGGCACTTTGTTCTCTTCGGAGTGGGTTCCGTCCTGGCTGACATCTTCGGTTGGGGCATGGGTGGAGTGCATGGCCAACAGCCGGTCCCGGGCGGCGGCCAGTTCTTCTTCGCGGCGCTGCACCTCCTCGGGTTGATGGACTTCGACCCGGGAGAGGACTTCCACGGTTTCGGCGCGAATCCGATCCATCAGGCCATCGAACAGCTCGAACGCTTCCCGCTTGTATTCGTTCAAGGGGTCGCGTTGGGCGTAGCCCCGCAGGTGGATGCCCTCCTTGAGGTGATCCATGTTGAGCAGGTGTTCCTTCCATAGGTAGTCGAGAATTTGCAGCAGGACCGATTTTTCCAGATAGCGCAGCAGTTCGACGCCAATACGATTTTCCCGCTCCTGGTTGTGGACCTGGATCGCTTCCGAGGTTCGTTCCCGCACCACCTGGGAGGTAACGTTTTCCTCTTCTTTCCAGCTTTCAGCGGGCACCTGGACGCCAAACTGGCGGAAAACCGCGTCGGCAAACTCCCGTGCCTTCCATTGGTCGGGGTAGACCGCATCGGGGATATGGTCGGTCATCAGCCCATCCAGCAGCTCTTGGCGGATTTCGCCGACATAGGTGGCAATCTCGTCGGCCTCCATCAATTCGCGCCGTTGCTCGTAGATCACCTTGCGCTGTTCGTTCATCACGTCATCGAAGCGCAACAGATTCTTGCGGATGTCAAAGTTGCGACCTTCCACCTTTTTCTGAGCTGATTCAATCGCTTTATTAATCCACGGATGGATGATCGCCTCCCCCTCCTGCAATCCGAGTTTGACCAGCATGGCGTCCATGCGCTCGGAACCGAAGATGCGCATGAGGTCATCCTGGAGGGAGAGGTAGAAACGACTGGAGCCGGGGTCTCCCTGACGACCGGAACGTCCGCGCAACTGGTTGTCGATCCGGCGGGACTCATGACGCTCCGTTGCCAGGATGTGCAGGCCGCCGGCGGCGATGACGGCGGCCTTTTCCTGTTCGCACTCGGCGCGAATGGCAGCTTCCCGTTGTTTGCGTTCCTCTGGAGGGAGATCAGCCGGAATTTCCTTGCGCATGCGCATCTCGGCATTGCCACCCAGCTGGATATCCGTACCCCGTCCCGCCATGTTGGTGGCGATGGTCACCATGTTTTTACGCCCCGCCTGGGCCACGATTTCGGCCTCCTGGGCATGAAATTTGGCATTCAGGACATTGTGCGGAATTTTATGTTTTTTCAGTCGGCGGGAGAGTTCTTCGGATTTTTCGATGGAGATGGTTCCCACCAGGACGGGCTGGCCGCGTTGGTGGCAATCGGCGATCTCCTCCAAAATGGCATGATATTTTTCTTCCAGGGTGCGAAAAACCACGTCGTCGTGATCGACGCGGATCATGGGTTTGTTGGTCGGGATCACCACCACTTCCAGGTTGTAGATGGATTGGAATTCGGTGGCTTCGGTATCAGCCGTGCCGGTCATGCCCGCCAGTTTGGCATACATGCGGAATAAATTTTGGAAGGTGATGGAGGCCAGGGTTTGGGATTCGTTCTGGATCCCCACATGTTCCTTGGCTTCCAGGGCCTGGTGCAGACCATCCGAGTAGCGGCGACCGGGCATCATGCGTCCGGTGAACTCATCAATGATCACCACCTCGTCATCCTTGACGATGTAATCCCGGTCTTTTTCAAACAGGGCGTGGGCACGCAGGGCCTGGTTGACGTGGTGGACGCTCTCGACGTTGGCCAGGTCGTACAGATTGCCGCTTTGCAGGATACCGTGTTCACGGAGCAGGGTTTCGATCACCTCGTTGCCCTCTTCGGTGAAGGTGACGGTACGGGCCTTTTCGTCGACGGTGTAGTGGGCCTCTTTTCTCAAGCCGGGGATCAACCGGTCGACACGATAATATTTATCGGTGTTGTCTTCGGTGGGACCGGAAATAATCAGAGGGGTGCGGGCCTCGTCAATGAGGATGGAGTCCACCTCGTCCACAATGGCGTAGTGGGGAGCCCGTTGGACGATCTCCCCCAGGGTGAACTTCATGTTGTCGCGGAGATAATCGAAACCGAACTCGTTGTTGGTGCCGTAGGTGATATCGGCCTGATAGGCCTGGCGGCGTTCGTCATCGTCCAGACCGTGGACGATGATGCCGACGGAGAGGCCCAGATGGCGGTAGATCATGCCCATCCATTCGGCGTCGCGGTGGGCCAGATAGTCGTTGACCGTGACCAGATGGGCGCCACGCCCGGTCAGGGCGTTCAGGTAGAGCGGCAGGGTCGCCACCAGGGTTTTGCCTTCGCCGGTTTTCATTTCGGTGATGCGGCCCTGGTGCAGGACGATGCCGCCGATCAGTTGGGTATCGAAATGGCGCATACCCGTGGTGCGTCGGCTGGCCTCCCGGACCACGGCAAAAGCTTCGGGAAGCAGATCGTCCAGGGGTTCCCCCTGCTCCAGGCGTTGTTTGAATGCCCCGGTCTTGCCGCGCAACTCCGCATCGTCCAGCCTGGCGATTTCCGGTTCCAGATCGTTGATCCGGTTCACCAGGGGGTGCAGGGTGCGGAGATAGCGGTCATTTCTGGATCCGAAGATCTTGCGGACGATGGCACCAAACATGGGGTCGAATCCTTTCAGGTTCAAGCGGGACAAACCCCCCTTATAACATGGACCCCTGGCAGGTGTCCAAAAACAAGCGCAGCTCACCAGGGCAATCGCATCTGGCATGGACCCACCCGAGGCCATGATCGCTTTCGCCGTTGGCAAAAAAGGCCCTGGGAGCGGGCCTTGGTCTGCCTTTTGGCGTGTCTTTTTGCGCCAAAAGGCAGACACATGGCAGGTTTTCAAAAAAATGGGTCAGCGACATGCTATTTTATATGCGATCACTCTGAGTCCATATCGAGCCATTCCTCTCTCCCAGACCACTTCTGACGAAAGCGTCTCATGAAAAAACTGACCCCAAACGTCCCCGCAATGCAAAGCGCCGACCTGCTGGCGGAGAACGTTGAGCAGCTCAGGGCCATGTTCCCGGAGGCATTCACCGTGGGGAAGATCGACGCAGGATTTCCTGCTTGAACTCCTGCTCAAACTGGGGCTGGAACTGACCATGCCCGTGGCGACCCGAACCATGGCGAAGAGCGATTGAACAGCCTTGTCAACACGCTATAATCAGGAGGAGCCATGCCTGTCATTTCGATGTTTTACGGATTGATCATTCGCAGGTTTTTCTTCGACGCGGATCGACATCATGTGCCGCATATCCATGTGGAGTTCGGCGAGTTGAATGCCGTTTTCTGCATCGAGGATGGCGAGATCCTGGTGGGGGAGTTGCCGCGTCAAAAAGTCAGGTTGGTGCAGGCCTGGATTGAACTGCACCGGGAAGAGTTGCTGGCCGATTGGAAATTGGCCATGGAAGGGAGCGAGGTCTTCCGTATCGAACCGCTGAGGTGAGAAATTGCCATGTTGAACCCAAGAGTTGTTGCCGTGGAAGCCTGTGAACCACCCTCCCTGGTATTGGCCTTTGCCAATGGCGAGCGCCGATGCTTCGACGTGTCGCCTTATCTGGACAAGGGTATCTTCAAGGAGTTGCGCGATGCCGCTTATTTCAGATCCGTTCGGGCGGTGTCCGGGTTCGTGGCCTGGCCTCGCGGCCAGGATTTCAGCCCGGATACACTCTATCTGAAAAGCGTTCCTCTCTCTTCATCCCTTTGCGAGGGAAAAGACGCATGAAAAAACTGACCCCCAACGACCCCGACATGCAAAGCGCCAACCTGCTGTCCGAGAATGTCGAGCGGCTCAAGGCCCTTGTTTGGAGGAATGCAACTGACAATAATCCGACAAATATTGCAACAGAGCATGAGTATGTGCTTGTAGTTGCAAGAGAAAAAGAAGCATTGGAAGCTCAATGGAAAACCGTTACTTCTGATATCAAAGATGTTTTGTTTAAAATGGGATATCGTTTCCCAAAAGAAACGATGGATAGACTTCTCGATCATGGTAAAGTGCTTTTTGGTGAGGATGAAACAAAGATAATAGAGCTAAAAGTTCATGCTGCGGACTATCAGGAAAAACTGCCGAGCGTCTTCGAACTCGATGGTCGGCTTGGAGCTTATGACCTAAAAGAAGATTTCCCTGAGGCAGGCAAGGTTTTTAATAACCCAAAACCAGTTAGGCTTCTTACTACATTTTTTTCGTTCCTGCTAAGAAATAATGGGGATACGGTAGTTGATTTCTTTGCCGGTTCTGGCTCAACAGGCAAGACAGTTCTTGACATGAACAAGCAGGATGGCGGCAACCGTCGCTTCATCCTGGTCCAGTTGCCCGAACCAACCGGTCAAAAGGAATACCCCACCATCGCCGAGGTCACCAAGGAGCGAATCCGGCGCGTCATCAAAAAGCTCAACGCCGAAGAGGCGGGGCAGCTTGATCTGAACGACGGAGCCAAACAGGACCGGGGCTTCCGCGTCTTCAAGCTGGACGCCAGCAACCTCAAACCCTGGGATTCCAACCCGGAAGACCTGAACCGAACCATGCTGGATCACGTCGATCACATCCTTCCGGATCGCTCCGAACAGGATCTCCTGTTTGAACTCCTGCTCAAGCTGGGGCTGGAACTGACCGTGCCCATGGCGACCCGGACCATGGCCGGAAAGGCGGTCCACGCCATCGGCGGGGGGACGTTGCTGGTGTGTCTGGCCGAGGAGATCACCCGCAAGGAGGTGGAACCCCGGCCCAGGGCCTCCTGGATTGGCGGCGGGAACTGGCCCCGGCAGTCTCCACCGCCTTCGTCTTCCGGGACAGCGCCTTCGACGATGTGGGCAAGACCAATCTGGCGGCCATCCTGGAGCAAAACCTGCCCGCCAGCGAACTGGCCGGGATTCGCAGCCTGTGAGGGGGAGTGCCATGAAAACACCCGATCCTGACATTTTGAATGAGATGGTCCGACGCATTGTCGAGGTGGCGCACCCCCTGCGCATTATCCTGTTCGGATCGGCGGCGCGGGGTGAGATGGGGCCGGACAGCGATGTGGATTTTCTGGTGGTCATGCCTGATGGCATCCATCATCGGCAAGTAGCCAGAACTGTGTATATGGCTCTGTCCGGGCTGTCTGTTCCAAAAGATATCGTTGTTGTTACGGAGAGTGATGTCAGGGAGTATGGGCAAAACCCTTCGCTCATCATCGCCCCCGCCCTGGCTGAGGGAAAGGAGCTTTACCATGCCATCGGATAAACGGATTCATGGCACTCCTGCCGTTTGGTTGTCCAGAGCCAGAGGCGATTTGGCCCTCGCCAAAACCTCCCTGCCTGAAGACGGCTATTACGAAGACCTCTGTTTCCATGCCCAACAAGCTGCGGAAAAGGCGCTCAAGGCGGTCTATCTTCACCAAGGGCTTGTCTTTCGATATACCCATGACCTGGACGCGCTGCTTGCCGGCTTGCTCCAACAAGGCGTGGCGATCCCCCAGGCGGTGCGGGAGAGCGCGTTTCTGACCTTGTTCGCATGGGAAACCCGCTACCCCGGTTTGGGGTCGCCCGTCTCCCTGGACGAATACCAGGAGGCCGTCCGCAAGGCCGAAGTCGTGGTGGCCTGGGCGGAGCAGGTACTGGCATCATGAACAGCAACCACACGGGCACGCCTCCCACCGGTGAAATCCTGCTCTACCAGACCGAGGAGGGCCGCACCCGCTTGCAGGTGGTGATGGACAATCAAACCCTGTGGCTCAACCAGAAACAGCTTACGGAGCTGTTCGGCAAATCCAAGGCAACCATCAGCGAGCACATTGCCCATGTCTTCGAGGATGGGGAGCTGAAGCCGGAGGCAACTGTTCGGTATTTCCGAACAGTTCAAAAGGAAGGCTCTCGGGACGTGGTGCGGGAGGTTGAACATTACAATCTGGACATGGTGCTGGCCTTGGGCTAACGCCGAACGCGCCTACACCCTGATCATGCGTGACAAGGAAAGGCTTCTCAGCTTCGATACCCCGTTGAAGTTCATCTTCTCCCATTCCGCCCTGCGGGAGGGATGGGACAATCCCAACGTCTTCCAGATCTGCGTCCTGCGCGACATGGGCACGGAGATGGCGCGGCGCCAATCCATTGGGCGGGGGTTGCACCTTTGCGTCAACCAGCAGGGGGAACGGTTGCGTGGTTTCGACCTCAACACCTTGACCGTCGTTGCCACCGAGAGCTACGAGCAGTTCGCCCTGAACCTGCAAGCGGAGATCGAGAAAGACACCGGGATTCGTTTCGGCATGGTGGAGCAGCATGTGTTTGCGACCATCCCGATCACCAACGCCGATGGACAAACCGCGTCCATGGGCATTGAGGCATCGAAACGCCTTTGGAACCACCTCAAGGACGCAGGCCTGGTGGATGCCAGGGGTAAGGTTCAAGGTAACTATTCACCATCCTTTCAAGAAAAGCCTGGATATGAAAGCCTTTGTCAGGGTTTCGCCCCGAACCCTCAGCACCCTTTCAAGAAAAGCCTGGATATGAAAGCCTTTGTCAGGGCTTCGCCCCGGACCCACCAGGGCGCTGCCCTGGACAAAGCCAGGGAGCCAGCCCCCTGGACTCCGAACAGTTGCCTTTCACTGTCACCTTTCGGCAGGCTTTTTGTCGAAATGGCGGCGACCCCTTTCACACCGGCAGGCAGGAGGCCTGGGCCAAAGTGGGCCAAGTCACATCTTTGGGAGAGAGCAGAGGATTGGAAATGGGCCAGGAAATGCCGATGCCTGGATCGTTCCAGGCAATCCCCCGGTCAACTTCGGGCCGGTAGATTTCCGTGCATTTGTAGACAATTTCCGCCCCTGCCGGCGAGGTGACGCAAAAGCCGTGGGCAAATCCCGGCGGGATCCACAACTGCCGATGGTTTGCGGCGCTCAACTCCACGCCGACCCAGCAGCCAAAATGGGGCGAACTGCGACGAATATCAACCGCCACATCAAAGATACACCCGGCGATGGCCCTGACCAGTTTGCCCTGGGGAAACGGTTCCTGGTAGTGCAGGCCGCGCAGCACCCCGGGCTGGGAGTGGGAGTGGTTGTCCTGGACAAAAGAGGCCTGGATGCCGGCCATCTGGAAGGTGTCCCGGTGATAGGTCTCCATGAAAAACCCGCGTGGGTCGGCAAAGACCCGAGGTTCCACGATGAAGACACCAGGCAGGGCGGTCGAGATGAATTTCATGGCCGGAATTTTGGCGCAACCGATTCCGCAGGGCAAGGTTTGGGGGCATTGCCGGTCATCGCACCGGATGAAAGTTCCTTGTCCCTCCTTGCGGCCTCGCCGATATTGGCCCTCGCAACGGTCGCCGTTCACGAAGAGTGCCTCGCAGGAGCACTCAAATCGAATCTATCGGTTGATCTTTCCATTGTAGACGAGGACGAGGGGGCGTTCTGCCCGCAATGACCGACAGTATCGAAAGGGGAAGAGAATGGACAAGTCATCGGAAGAAAAGAGTTCCTGGCTGGATCGCCTCTCCTGGCCCATGTTGTTTGCCGCCGCCGTTTTGCTGGGGATAGCCCCGGTTCAGCCGGAGCCGCATCTGGTGGAGAAGGTGCGCATGTTGCTGCAAGGCACCTTGCACCGGCCCATCGACATTTTTGATTTGGTGATGCACAGCGCTCCTTTGTTCCTGATCGGACTCAAATGGTGGAAGGAAGTGCAGCGCAAACGGGGTACGCCGGCATGAACGTTGTCCTGATCGGCATGCGGGGAGCCGGAAAAACCAGTATATCGCGACGGCTCTCCGCCTTGACGCACCGGCCTGTGTTATCGACAGATCTGTTGATCTCCTATGAGCAGGCGGGATTGACCATTCCGCAGATTTTGGCACGCCATGGCGGCAATTGGCGGGCATTTCGCCAGATGGAACGACAGGTGGTTGACAAGGTGTCCAAAATGGACAACGTCATCATCGATTGTGGCGGTGGCGTGGTGGTCGATATCGATGCCCGTGGGGATGAGGTCTATGCCGCGAAGAAAATCAGCCTGCTCAAAAAACGTGGATTGATCGTCTGGTTGCGGGGTGATATGGCCCGTCTGGTGGAAAAGGTGCACGGCGACCCGACCCGCCCAACCCTGTCCACGCGGCACTCCACCCTGGAAGCCATGCAGAGACGCCTGCCCTTCTACGAAGAGGCCGCCGATCGGATCGTCTCCATCGATGGCAAACCCCGCAAAGATTTGGCCTTGGAGATCCTCGCCATGTTTCCGATGATTGCCAGGCAATGAAGCCTGGGTGTCGGCTCCCTGACTGAAAAGGTTGTCCCTTTGACGGGGTCTCCACTTGCGATGGCTCTTATCGGCTTTGACTGCTGATGTGGCGGGATGTTGCCAATATGGCATGAAAATTGTGTACAACGACATCATCTGGACGTGGGAGGAGTCAATTTTCCATAGGGAGTTTGGAAATGTCGTTGACCCAATGCAAGGAGGGAGTTCAGGCGCCTTCAGTGATCATGGGCGTTTGTTTTCCTGGTTGGAAAAGTTACTGGTTGCGGTCGGTGCGGGATATTCTGCTCTTGTTGCTGGTGACTCTGGCCATGGTTTGGGGGGTGGCCTTTTGTCTGGTTCCGGACGCCGTGCGCTCCGCTACGGGGATGCAGGTGCTTTCCGGCATGATGATGGTCGATGCCCACTCCCCTTCGTGAGCCGACCAGGACGTGCATGCGTGTGCATGACGCTTTGGGCCTTGATCGTCCTCCGGTCATGATGATCCCGAACGGTGTATCCGTTTGGAAGGTTTGGATAGTTTGGATAGTTTGGATAGTTTTGAAAATCTGCAATACGCCCCACACTGGGCGCTGAAAAGCGCGCCCAGTGTGGGGCCATGGC
>JADGBZ010000083.1 GCA_015231175.1 Magnetococcales bacterium
GAAGAGTGGGTTTTGTTCCCGGCTAGACCAGTTAGGTCAACGTAGGACACCACCGGAATCTGGGGACGCCTTGTCTATTCCGCAAGCGGTGAACGCCCCTTTGACGGTCTGACAACCATTCACAGGCGTGGCGAACCTTGTGCCGAGTTTGCGTGGAGTCATCTATTTTTTCATGACTTTTTTCGATGGCGTAGAGTTTACGGACAAAGGTCGATTCCTGTCCGGCCTGACCGGCTTTCTCCTCGGCGCCTTGCCCCATGGCCTTGACCGCCTCGTCAAACCTGCGGGGCGTGCCGTTGTTGCAAAAGACGAACAGGTGGGCAGCGGGGAGACTCTTCTGGCGGGGAGTGGACGGATGCCCGTCAAAAAAAGCTGTCAGGATCCACATCCACATCCAGGCGAATCTGCGTACCGACCGCCAAACGTTCGGCTTGCTGCAACAACCTTCCGGCAGCGGCATGCAGGGATCCCGTTCCCTCTTTGAGCAACACCTGCCAGCGAAACCAACCCCGCAGTTTGAACAGGGGAGCCGGTGCTGGTCCCAACAGCTTGGCCTCCTGCTCTGCCGCCATGAGCTCCTTCAGGCGTAGACGCAAACGCTCCCCCTCCTCCTGCACGGGGGTGGAGAAGCGCAGCAAAATCAAGCGTTGAAAGGGGGGATATCCCGCATCCCGGCGAAACCCTTTTTCGATGGTCACAAACCGTTGCAGGTCATGGCCAGCTGCCGCTTGCAGGGCATAGTGGGCGGGGTCATAGGTCTGGATCATCACCCGTCCGGGAATCCGGTCTCGCCCGGCCCGACCCGCCACTTGGGTCACCAGCTGAAATGTCCGCTCGGCGGAGCGAAAATCCGGTTGCCACAAACTGGTTTCGGCCAGCACCACCCCCACCAGGGCGAGGTTGGGAAAATGGTGTCCCTTGGCCACCATCTGGGTTCCGAGCAAAATTTGGAACACGCTGTCGCGAAACCCCGTCAAAATCTCTTCCAGGTGGCCCCGGCCACCGGCCGTATCCCGATCCAGACGGGCCACCCGTGCCTCGGGAAAAGTGCTGCGGACCTCCTCTTCCAGTTGTTCGGTGCCAAAGCCCAGATGGGCCATGCTCATTTGTCCGCACACCCCACAGACATCGACGATGGGTTGCCAATGGTCGCAATAGTGGCACAGCAGCCCCCGCCGATGTTTGTGCAGGGTCAACGCCACGGAACAGTTGGGACAAGTCACCGGCGTGCCACAGCGACGGCACAACAGAGAGGGGGCATATCCTCGCCGGTTGAGAAACAGGAGTACCTGCTGATTCCGGGTCAACGTTTCGGCAATCGCCTGACGCAGCACGCCACTCAACAAACGCCCGGGAGGCATGGTTTCGCGAACCGGCGGCGCCTTGAGATCGATCACCTGCATCTGCGGCAGCGCAGCCCCGGTCGCCCGGTCCAGCAGCTTCAGGTGGCGGTAGCGGCCACGTTCCACGTTGGCCAGGGACTCCATGCAGGGGGTGGCACTGCCCAGGATCAACACCGCCTTGGCGGCACGGCTTCGCACCACGGCCATATCCCGGGCGTGGTAGGGAACGCCCCCCTCCTGTTTGTAGGATCCGTCGTGCTCTTCATCCACCACGACCAGACCCAGGCGGACAAACGGGGCAAAAATGGCGCTGCGTGCTCCGATCACCACCTGCGCCCGGCCTTTCTGGATCTCCTGCCAATGGGCAAAACGTTGGCTGTCCGTCATCCCGGAGTGAAAAATGGCCAGGTGGTGGGGAAAACGGGCGCGATAGCGCGCCACCAGTTGCGGCGTCAGAGCGATCTCCGGGACCAGCAGCAGGGCTTGCCGATAGCGTTGCAAGCACCCTTCCACGGCCTGAAAATAGACCTCCGTTTTGCCGCTGCCGGTTATCCCTTCCAGGAGGAATGGGGTGTAGAGACCTGATTCCAGGGCGGTCTCCAATGCCTGGACGCAGATCACCTGTTCAGGGTTTAACGTGGGTCCAACAACGCTTTCCCTATCAACTTTATCAACTTTCTCTCCGACATCAGTTCGATGTCGGGGTTGCCATGTCTCCTGTGTGGCAACCACTCCCCGTGCGATCAACTGCCGCACGCACCCCTGCAACCCCTCACGCCCAAAGTTTCGTGCCAGGGTCTCTTCGGTCAACCCTCCTTTGCGGGTTTGCAGGGCCTTGGCAAGTGGCAACAAGGAGGGTGGCAGGTTTGCGCCCCCCTCGCCACCCAGCCAGAGGTAGCGCCGTTTCCGATCAAACCCCAAATGCCCCGGCAAGGCTGTCGCCACGACGCTGCCGATGGGCTGCATGTAGTAACGGGTGATCCAATCCAGCAGGTGGCGCAGTGCGTCATCCAGCAACGGCCCATCGCTCAATACATCTTGCAGGGGACGGATCTCCCCCTCCTGCCAGACCGGCTCGGCAGTGAGTTCCCAAACCACCCCCACCCGGCTGCCCCGTCCCACCGGGGCCAATACCAGGCAACCCGGACGACAATCCTCCAGCAGCAGGTCAGGGACGGCGTAGGTGAATAAATTCCGGCGGGGGACCGGCAGGGCGACTTGGGCGAACATGGACTCCTGCGCGTTTTGTTCACCTGGTCGATGCGGCAGGGGAGTTTGCAATCGGTTCGATGTGGTGCTTTGTATGGCGAATCAAGCCGCACATAGCGGTTCGATATTTTCCAGTCCATGAATTAAATTTTTGGCAGATTCAAGATCATACCTGTTTTGGAGTGCAAGCCAGAACTCAGGGGTGGTGCCAAAGGCTCTGGCCAGCCGCAAGGCAGTGTCGGCGGTAATGGCGCGTTTGCCATGGACGATCTGGCTGATCCGCAATGGTGGCACACCCATCGTTTTGGCAAGCCGATATTGGGTGATGGCCAACGGTTTCATGAAATCCTCCAGCAAGATTTCGCCGGGATGCGTGGGTGGAATCGACAAAGCTGACTCATCAGCAACGTCGGAAAAATCCATACTGTCCACATCCTCGCGTCGAATCACCATGGTTCCACTCCTCTCAATGGTAGTCAACCAGATCGACATCGAAGGCATCTCCACCCGCAAAGCGAAAACAAATTCGCCATTGATCATTGATGCGTATGCTCCACTGACCAACACGATCACCACTGAGAGATTCGAGCCGATTCCCTGGTGGAGATCGAAGTTCATCAACGGTCAAGGCCACATCAAGCAAAACCAGTTTGCTTCGTGCCCGTTTGCACACATCAATGGGCACCCTTCGTACCTGGAAACCCCTGAACAAAGCCGCAGTCTCTTTGTTGGCAAATGTCTTGATCATGGTGCTGATCATATCATGTCACGATATGGTTATCAATTTTTGCTATAACCGTTCAGTATCTGAGCCTTCTTTGCGCCGTTTGCAAAAAAGGCCCAAACAAATAGTCCGTGCTTTCCAATGGCTTTTTTGGGGCTTCGCCCCAAACCCCACCGGGAGGAAGGGCGCAGCCCTTCCTCCTGGGCCTCCATCCCAGTTTTTCAGACGTTTTTTTTGACGACCTCCACCACCCGATCCTGTTGGTCTGTCGTCAGGAAGGGGTGCATGGGGAGGGAGAGGACCTCTTGTGCCGCCTGTGTGGCCACCGGCAGATCGGCAGGACCGTATCCCAGGGCGTGGGGGCCCGAGGCGAAGACCGGCTGGTGATGCAGGGGGATGGGGTAGTGGATGGCCGTCGGAATCCCGGCGGCTTCACACGCCTTGACCACTTGTTCGCGGTGGGCAACCCGGATGGTGAACTGGGAAAAGACGCTGACGTGGCCGGGGCGGATCACCGGCAGCCGCACCACTCCGGCGAGGCGCTGCATGTAATAGCTGGCCACCTGCTGACGCTTGGCAATTTCCGCCTCAAAGTGGGGCAGTTTGGCGAGCAGAATAGCCGCCTGGATAGAGTCCAGGCGTCCGTTCATGCCCACCATGGCATGGCGATAACGTGCTACTTGGCCATGCTCCCGCACCATGCGCAGCTTGCCGGCCAGGTCTGCGTCGTCAGTGAAGACCATGCCGCCATCGCCGTAACAGCCCAGTGGTTTGGCGGGAAAAAACGACACCGCTGCCGCCTCGCTCAACGCGCCGGAGCGTCGGCCATGACAGGATGCCCCCAGGGATTGACAGGCGTCTTCGAGGCAGTGCAGGCCGTGCCGCTGGGCAACGGCATTGATGGCGGCCATATCGGCGCACTGGCCATAAAGGCTGACCGGCACAATGGCCCGGGTGCGTGGCGTCAACGCCTTCTCCAGGAGCGCCGGGTTCAGGTTGAGGGTATCCGGCTCCACATCCACAAACACCGGTCGCGCTCCGAGCAGGGCGATCACCTCTGCCGTTGCCACGAAGGTGAAGGGGGTGGTGATCACCTCATCCCCGGGACCGATCCCCCAGGCCATCAGCGTGGCGCGCAGGGAGTCCGTTCCGGAAGAGAACCCGACCGCATGCCGAACCCCTACAAATCGGGCCAACGCCTCCTCCAGGGCCGCCACCTGGGGACCATGAATATAGCGGGAGGAGTCCAACACCCCCTGTATGGCTGCGTCGATCTCCTGGCGATAGGCCTGATACTGGGCTTGCAGATCAATGAATTGCATGGGTACGAACTCCGCGTCAGGGAGGGGTCATCCTCCCCTGAAAAACCTCGACAGCCGGGCCGGTCATGAGCACCCGGTCGTCGTCCTGCCAATGAATGGTCAGATCGCCGCCGTCCAGATGCACCACCACCCGCCGTCCTGTTGCTCCCCGCGCTGCCGCTGCCACCGCAGCTGCACACGCTCCCGTACCACAGGCAGGGGTGATGCCGGCGCCACGTTCCCAAACCCGCATGCGCACCCGCCCGTCATCCAAAACCTGTACAAACTCCACATTGGTCCGTCCCGGAAACGCCCCATGTTCCGATAGCAACGGACCCACCTGTTCCAGGGGAACCGCACCCACATCATCGCGGAAAACCACAAAATGTGGATTGCCCATGGAGACCACCATGCCCAAGACCGGCACATCCTCGCCACGCAACGGCCAGGCCACGGTAGGGGACAACGCGCCACCCAATTTTGGATGGCCCATATCCACCGTGATCCGATCCGGCGCCACACAGTGGACCTTGACCGGCCCGGCTCCGGTGGCCAAGGTCAACTCCGAATCCGGCACGCCCCGATGTTGGCGCAGATACATGCCCACACACCGGGCCGCATTGCCGCACATCTCCGCCTGGGAGCCGTCAGCGTTGTGAATGATCATCCGGGCATGTGCCTCTGTCCCCCCTTCCACCAGTTCCACGACCTGGTCACATCCCACCCCATAGCGTCGATCCGCCAGACGGGCCACCAGCTCCGGGGTTACCGTTCTCTTGGCTGTCAAGTGGTCCAGCACCACAAAATCGTTGCCCAAGCCGTGCATTTTGGTGAAAAGCAGGGGCGTCGTGCGATCTTCGGTCAAGGTTCCCGCTGGCGAACATTCTTCGGCGTTTCCATGGGAGTGATGCACCGTGGCCCCGGTCAAGCGGTTCTTCCTTCCGGAAAAAGGCTTTCGTTCTCGTAGCGATTCAGCACCCGGCAACGAATCGGGGTCCAGGGGGCTGGCTTCCTGGCAGGTCCAGGACAGCGTCCTGGTGGGGTTCGGGGCGAAGCCCTGACAAAGGCTTTCATATCCAATCTTTTCCCGAAAGGGTGCTGAGGGGCGAAGCCCTGACAAAAGCTTTCATATCCAATCTTTTCCCGAAAGGGTGCTGAGGGGTGAAGCCCTGACAAAGGCTTTCATATTCAATCTTTTCCTGAAGGGGTGCTGAATAGTTGCTCATTCTCCAGCAACTGCTGGATGGTTTCACGCCGCCGCACCACGTTGAACCGGTCGCCGCGCACCATCACTTCTGCCGCTCGCGGGCGCGAATTGTAATTGCTGCTCATGGAAAAACCATAAGCTCCGGCGGAGCGCACCACAAGCAGATCTCCCTCCTGAAACCCTGGCAGCAAGCGATCCCGGGCAAAAAAATCACCGGATTCGCAGATGGGGCCCACCACATCCGTCACCGCCTCTTCGCGATCGAACCGGCGCACTGCTGGCAGGATGCCATGATAGGCATTGTAGAGGGAGGGGCGCAGCAGGTCATTCATGCCGGCATCGGTCACCACGAAGCGTTTTTCTTCTCCGCTCTTCACGTACTCCACGCGCGCCACCAAAACCCCGGCATTGCCGACGATGGAGCGGCCCGGTTCCAGGATCACCGTCAACTCTTCTCCCTGGAGTTCGGCCAGGACGGCAGCTGCCAGTTGCGCTGGTGATGGTGGCGTCTCTTTGTCGCCATAAGGGATGCCGAGGCCACCTCCCATGTCCAGGTAGCGGATTGCCACACCTTCGGAGCGCAACTGGTGCAGCAACCCCTTGACCCGCCGCAGAGCCTCCACGAAGGGGGCCAGATCGGTCAATTGCGAACCGATGTGGCAATCCAGCCCCACCACTGCCACATGGGGCAAACGCGATGCTTCCTGGTACAAGGCCATCGCCCGCCCGTGCGGAATCCCGAATTTGTTGCGCTTGAGACCGGTGGAGATGTGCGGATGGGTGCGCGGGTTGACATCTGGATTGATGCGCAATGCCACCGGGGCGCGTACTCCCAGGGCAGCGGCCACCGCATGCACCCGATGCAACTCCGCCTCGCTCTCCACATTGAGCATGATCACCCCATGCACCAAAGCGACCCGGATTTCGGCGGCGCTTTTGCCCACGCCGGAAAAAACGATGCGATCTCCCGGGCAACCGACCCGCTGCGCCCGTTCCAGTTCGCCGCCCGAGACGATATCCAACCCGGCGCCGTGCCGCACCAGGGCATCCAGGACCGCCAGGTTGCTGTTGGCTTTGACCGAATAGCAAATGCGGTGGTCCACACCCCGAAAAGCATCCTGAAACGCCTTCAAATGGCGCAACAGGGTGCGTTCCGAGTAGCAGTAGAAGGGTGTCCCCACGGTTTCGGCAATGCGGTCCAGGGGAACCTCTTCACAGTGGAGTCGGTCTCCCAGATAATGAAAATAATCCATGGTGTTTCAAACCATACCCTGCAAAAAAGAGAACGAATCGGGGTCCAGGGGGCTGGCTCCCTGGCAGGTCCAGGACGGAGTCCTGGTGGGGTTCGGGGCGAAGCCCTGACAAAGTCTTTCATATCAAACTTTTTTCCGAAAGGGTGCCGAATTGAAAGGGTGCCGAATCGCTACGATTCTTCAATCCTTTTTTCGGTCAGACTTCTGCTGGCACATTCCTTCCGGGGGAGTGTCACAATTCCGCTGCTGCTTCTTCTGTCCAGCGGATTCCTCCTGTCCGACCCCTGCTGTCGGCTGATTTTCTTCATTCTCTGCCGCATGCGGATCCGGGAGATAGAGAGCGCCCTTGTTGCCACAACCGGTCAAGAGGGCAAATCCCAGCGCCAGCCGGATCCAGGGCAATCGGCGTTGTTGGAAAAGGCTCACCTCTCATTTCTCCCTTTCCCCATGTGACAAGCGCCTGTTCGCCTGTTCGATGGCCGCACGAACCGCCGCGAAAGCCGTGCCACCCACGCCCTTCCGGGCATTGACCGAGGCCTCCACGGCCAGCACCGACCCGACATCATCTCCGATGCGCGGGTCGATTCGTTGCAACTCCGCAGCCGAAAAATCGTCCAGCGGACGTTCTGCCGCCACGGCCATGGCCACAATCTTTCCCACGACTTCATGGGCTTCCCGAAAGGGAACCCCTTGCCGCGCCATGTAATCCGCCAGATCCGTGGCTGTGGAGTATCCGGCGCGCGCCATACTGGCCATGCGCTCTTTGCGCACCTGGATCCCTGGCACCAGATCAGCAAAGGCTCGCAAACACCCCCGCACCGTGTCCACCGCGTCGAATATGGGTTCCTTGTCCTCCTGCATATCCCGGTTGTAAGTCAGCGGCAACCCTTTCATCAGGGTCAACAAGGTTAGCAATGCGCCGTACACACGTCCACACTTGCCTCGCACCAACTCCGGCACATCCGGATTTTTTTTCTGGGGCATGATGCTCGAACCCGTGCAAAAGGCATCCGGCAACTCCACAAAGGCAAAGACCGGCGACGACCAGAGGATCAACTCCTCGGCAAAGCGTGACAGGTGCATCATCACCAGGGAGGCTGCCGCAGCCAGTTCAATCGCAAAATCACGGTCGGATACGGCATCCATGGAGTTGGCGCACACCCCTTCAAAGCCAAGTTCCCGGGCCACCCAGGCCCGATCGATCGGAAACGGGGTACCCGCCAGGGCTGCCGACCCCAAAGGCAATTGGTTGAGGCGGCGGCGCAGATCGGTCAGGCGCTCCCCATCCCGGTCCAACATCTCGAAATAGGCCAGCAGGTGGTGGGCAAAGCTGACTGGCTGGGCAATCTGGAGATGGGTAAACCCCGGCATCACCACCTCGACATGGCTGGCCGCCAGTGTCACCAACCCCCTCTGCAAATCCCGCAGGCCCGCCCGGATTGCATCCACCTCATCCCGCAGATAAAGCCGCAGATCGGTCGCCACCTGATCGTTGCGCGAGCGCGCCGTGTGCAGTTTTCCTGCCACAGGCCCGATCAACTCCCGCAGGCGGCTCTCCACATGCATGTGGATATCTTCCAGGGCATCCCGAAACGGCAGCCCGCCACGCTCCAACTCCTCCAAAACCTGTTCCAGGCCTTGTACGATTTGTGCCGCTTCGGTGTCGGTTATGATTTCCTGGCGGGCCAACATGCGGCAATGGGCGATGGATCCCCGAATATCCTGTTGGTAAAGCCGGGCATCGTAACGAATGGAAGCGGAAAAACTCTCAACAAAGGCGTTTGTGGGTTGGGTGAAACGTCCGCCCCAGAGTTTTTGCTGCATGGACCCATCTCCAAAGAAAAGAAAAATGAAAAAAATATTGAAAGACTGGGATGGTCCAGGAAGGGCGCACCCCTTCCTCCTGGACCTCCATCCCACTCTTTTTTATTTATTTCTCAACATGGCAGCAATCCGCATCCGCAACGCATTCAACTTGATAAACCCACCCGCATCCCTCTGATCATAAGCCCCCTGATCCTCATCGAAAGTGGCAATGGCCGGCGCAAACAACGATTGATCCGACTTTCGACCCACCACCATGACATTGCCTTTGTACAACTTCAAACGCACCGTCCCGCAAACATGCGCCTGCGAAGCGTCAATCATGGTTTGCAACATGAGCCGCTCCGGACTGAACCAGTACCCGTTGTAGACCAGGGCCGCATAACGTGGCCCCAACTCATCCTTCAGATGCGCCACCTCCCGGTCCAGGGTCAAGGACTCCATGGCCCGATGCGCCACGCCCAGAATGGTCCCGCCCGGGGTCTCGTACACCCCACGGGACTTCATCCCCACGTAGCGGTTTTCGACCAGATCCACCCGACCGATGCCATTTTCGCCACCCAGGGCATTCAACCGTGCCAACAAGGCTGCCGGGGAGAGACGCACCCCGTCCACGGCCACCGGATCGCCACCGGCAAAATCAATCTCCACAAGGGTGGGCTTGTCGGGGGCCCGTTCCGGAGAAACAGTCAGGACGAACATCTCTGCATCCGGTTCCTGCCATGGATCTTCCAAAACTTTTCCCTCGAAAGAGAGATGCAACAGATTGCGATCCATGGAGTAGGGCACATCGCCCCGCTTGTCCCGTGGGACCGGAATCCCGTTGGCCTCGGCATAGGCGAACAACTTGTCCCGTGAGGTCAAATCCCACTCCCGCCATGGGGCGATGACCCGGATTCCCGGCAACAGGGCGTGGTAGGCCAGTTCGAAACGAACCTGGTCGTTTCCCTTGCCGGTGGCGCCATGGGCCACGGCATCGGCGCCGGTTCGTTTGGCGATTTCGATCTGCCTCTGGGCGATCAAGGGACGGGCGATGGATGTTCCCAGGTGATACACCCCCTCGTAAAGGGCGTTGGCCCGATACATGGGGAAGACAAAATCCCGGACAAAGGTCTCTTTCAAATCCTCGATGAAAATGTCCTTCACCCCCAGCTTGATTGCCTTGACCCGTGCCTCCTCGAGTTCCTCCCCCTGGCCCAGGTCCGCCGCAAAGGCGACCACTTCACACTGGTAGACATCCTGGAGCCATTTCAGAATGATCGAGGTATCCAAGCCGCCCGAATAGGCCAAAACAACCTTCTTCACGTCACCAGCCATTTCCCATCCTCCCGGACCCTCTTTTGTCTATGTCGAAATATTTCCCGGCACTTCGCCCAGCAGCAGCCACTCAAGGGCTGCCTTCTGGACGTGCAGGCGATTTTCCGCCTCGTCCCACACCACCGACTGTGGACCATCCAGCACTTCGTTGGTCACCTCTTCGCCCCGGTGGGCGGGCAGGCAGTGCATGAACAAGGCGTCCGCATGGGCCGCCGCCATCAGACGGCTGTCCACCTGATATCCGGAGAAGGAACGCAGTCTTCTGTGGTGTTCCTCCTCTTGGCCCATGGAGGTCCAGGTATCGGTGATGACCAGGTCGGCGCCATCCACAGCTTTGGCGGGTTCGCGCAACAGGGTCACCGAGGCATCGGACGCCCCCTGCAGCGTTGCCGTTGCCGCTGCCAACACGGCAGGATCGGGTTCGTAACCCGCCGGACAGGCCAGCGTCAAATGAAAGCGCACCAACGGCGCTGCCTGGATCCAGGTATTGGCCATATTGTTGCCGTCGCCGATCCAGGCCACCCGTCGACCGGTCAAAAACCCCCGTTTTTCCTGATAGGTGAAGAGATCCGCCAACACCTGACACGGATGAAAGGCATCGGAGAGGCCATTGATCACCGGCACCGAGGCATATTTGGCCATGGTTTCGACATTGGCATGCGCAAAGGTGCGAATCATCAGGCCATCCACGTAGCGGGAGAGAACCTGGGCGCTATCGGCCATGGTTTCGCCACGGCCTAACTGCATTTCCCGGGAGGGAAGGAACAACGCCTGACCACCCAACTGGAACATGCCCACCTCAAAGGAGACTCGTGTCCGCGTGGAGGCTTTCTCGAAAATCATTCCCAGGGTGCGACCACTCAGGGTGTGTGTCCTGGTGCCGGTCCGACGGGCCTGTTTGAGTGCCGCAGCCCGTGCAAACAGCCGGTACATCCCTTCCAGGTCGATACTTTCCAGGGTCAACAAATCCATTTTGGTTTTTTTAATCATGATCACGCCCACACTTGTCGGCAAGGGCGACAATCCGGCACCCTTGCCCGATTCAAAAGGAAAAGCGACATCCCGGCACCATCCGCACGATGACGGCGAGGCCGGGATGGAAGCTGCGGAAAGGAGAGGAGATCACCTTCCCTTCAAAACAGATCCATCAGGACGCCACCCAGAATGGTCGTCGCTTCGTCGATCTCTTCTCTGGTTACCACCAGAGGTGGCAGGAGACGCAGCGTTGTCCCCTGGACACAGTTCACCAGCAATCCCCGGGAGAGCGCAATGGCTGCTGCATCTTCAGCCGGGGCATTCAGTTCGATGGCCACCATCAGGCCGCGTCCGCGCACATCTTTTACCATGCGGTGGTGGTGCTGCAACCCTCGCAGGCGTTCCATGAGGTACTCCCCCTTCCCGCTCACCTGGGAGATTACCCCATGTTCCCCTTCCAACTCGTCCAGCGTGGCCAGGGCAGCGGCGCATACCAGCGGATTGCCCCCGGAGGTGGAGCCATGCGATCCGGGAGAAAACGTCCCCGCCACCTGTTCGGTCGCCATGCAGACCCCCATCGGCAGCCCGGAGGCCAACCCTTTGGAAGCGGTCATGATATCCGGTGTGATGCTACTCCATTGATGACACCACATCCGCCCGGTGCGACCGGCGCCGGTCTGTATTTCGTCCACCACCAGGAGCAGGCCATGCCGATCCGCAATCTCGCGCAGCCCTTCCAGGTAACCCGGGCTCGGAACACGTACCCCGGCCTCCCCCTGAATGGCCTCCACCATGATCCCAGCCGTGTAGGAGCTGATCTTTCGTTCCACGCCGGGGAGATCGTCGAAGGCGGCATAACGAAAACCTGGCGGCAATGGATCGTAACCGCGTTGCACCTTGTCCAGGGCTGATGCCGTCAACGTGGCCAGGGTTCGCCCATGAAACCCCTCGGCAGCCGTGATGATCTCGAATCGCCCGGGTTGACCACGATCCTTCATGCACTTGCGGACCAGTTTGATGGCTGCTTCATTCGCCTCCGCGCCGCTGTTGCAAAAAAACATGCGATCCGCGAAACAACCAGCTGCCAACCTTCTTGCCAACATCTCTTGTTGGGGAATCCGGTAGAGGTTGGAGACGTGAATCAGGCGTTCCGCCTGTTCCTGAACGGCTGCCACCACCCGGGGCGGGGCATGTCCCAGCGCATTGACGCCAAATCCGCTCAAAAAATCCAGATAAGGCCGATCCTGGTCGTCCCACAGTCGACAACCGCGCCCACGCGAGAAAGCGATCGGATAGCGTCCGTAGTTGGACATCAACCCACTACCCGTTCCGGTCATGGACCCCCCCCTCTGGCAACTTTGCAGACTTTCCTGGTATCACCCATGCGACACGACCCGTCAGTTCTTATATCCCCGCTCACCACCAAAAGGAAAGACCCGGCCAACGACCGGGTCTTCACCAGATTGCACAAAAACGACTTTCCGTTCAGGATCGCGAGGCGTCAAATGAACAGGGTGATGTCGGCGCCCTGGGCAATCTCGAAGAAGCGCGCCGCTCCGGCGTATTCGAGGCCATCGATCAGTTCTTCGTGCTTGAAATCAAACAAATCGACCGTCATTTGGCAGGCAATCATCTTGACATCCGATTCGATGGCCATATCCAGCAGATCGTCAATGGAGGCCACCCCTTTGCCCTTCATCTTTTGTTTCATCATCACGGTCGCCATCGCTTCCATGCCGGGAAGGATTTGTACCAGGATGGGCATATCCACCGGCATGGGCATGGCCGGGTTCCCCAGGGGAGATATTTTCAGATCCCGCTTTTTCTTCAACACCTGCAAGCCATAAAAGGTCCAAAAAATATGGACTTCATAGTCCAGGGCTGCGGCTGTTGTTGCCAGAATCAGCGGCGGATAGGCAAAATCCAGGGTTCCTTTGGTGGCGATGATCGCCAATCTTTTCGTTTCAGCCATTCCTGGTCTCCTCAGCACTTCTCGATTTCGTAGTGGTAGACACCACCCGCTTCGGAGGCCTTGATCATCTTGTTGCCGGTCTGGGTGCAAAACGACTCAAAATCCTTGGCGGAACCCGGGTCCGTTGCCTCGATGGCCAAGATCTGGCCCGCTTTCATCTCTTTCAGAGCCTTCTTGGCCCGCAGAATAGGCAGGGGGCAGTTCAATCCTTTGGCATCAAGTGTCTTGTCGGCCATTTTTCGTCAACCTCCTGGTCGCAATTGTTTTGGAAAATTTCCACCTCCTTTCCATCCTGAAGAGCTTTTCCGCCAGTTGCAAATATTTTTTTGGAGGAATCGGACTCTTTTTTCCTCGTGGTGAAAAAAATGGGGTAACTATTCAGCACCCGGCGACGAATCGGGATCCAGGGGGCTGGCCCCCTGGCAGGTCCAGGACAGCGTCCTGGTGGGTTCGGGGCGAAGCCCTGATAAAGGCTTTCATATCCAGGTTTTTTTTGAGATGGTGCCGGTATGGTTACAAAATGGGACGGATGAACGGATTCACTCCCCGGGGTTTTGACTTTTCCGGTGCAATGGTCCATATTCCCGTGTTGATTCACGTTGGGGCGCCTGTTTTGTGCGCAAATGTCCCCTTGCTCAAAATGAAAACCGCACCACGTTTCCGAGGATGCGAGCATGGTCAAATTTATTCTCAGCTTGATCTTCTTGGCCTTTGTTCTTTGGGCTCTGGTCAAGCTGCGGCGCATGCGGGAGCGATCCAAGGCTCAGGTTCTGCCAAGTGATCAGGCGACCCTGCTGCTCGGCTTGTTTTATGTCATCTCCGATGCCTGCCTGCGCTATCATCGCGCCAAGGGGCGCTACCCCTCCCGCATCACCGGAGCGCCGGATGGCTTGGTCGAACAGGGGTTTCTCAAGGATGTGGAGCTGGCCAAGATGACCCAGGCCATTCCGTTGTTTACCATCATCGTTACGGAGCTGGGATATGGCGTCTGCCTGCCCAACTCCACCGGATCCCTGGTCAAGGAAATTTTGGAGCGCGCCAGAATGACCGGCAACAACGTGCTGTTCATGGACTGGGACAAGGTCACTCTGGTCCCCTTGAATCCGCCCATTCGCAACGACTTTATCAATTTGACGCTGCCGTTGCCCGCCACGCCACCCAAGCCTCCGTGACAATCACGTACTTTCGCCCATGGGTCAGCGCACCTGCACGGCACCGCTGCCGTTATCCACTTCGGCCTGTTTGCGAATCGCTTTCTCAATCTGTCGGCTCACGGATGCATCGGCCTGCCGGTCCGTCCACACCCCGTTGGCCAACACCTGCTTCATGACCCTGACATCGACGGCCCCATAGGGTTTCACACCAGAGACCCGGATGTTGAGGCGATAGCGGGAGCCGGGATCGCTGGGATCGACTTTCCAGTCGGTGGAGATGAACCCCCCTTCCCGGCTGGCGACAACCACGGGCAGATCCATCACTACAGCGAGGGCGCCACCAAACAGTTTACCGGCCCGCAACTCCTCCTCGCTCCCTTTGGATCCGCCGCCAAAGATCCCCTCACCGCCGCCGAACGACAAAAGGCCCGGCTCGTCAGCGTCGCGCAGCGAATCCCATTTTCCATCTCTTTTTCCGTCCTGGATGACCCGCGCCTGGCCAGCGCCCATGACATTGCCGTACTCATCCACCTTGTTACGGCTGTTCCACATCTTGTCCGAGCAACCCGACAGAACCACCGCAACCACCAAAGCGCCACCCAACATCGACCGCTGCATGTTCATCTCTTCCGGCTCCTTCCTTGTCAATGCGGGCATATCCTCATACCCCCAGCAAAGGCTGACCACGCCGCCATGATGACAAAATTTGCGTGCCACGGCAATGGAGGCTACTTTGACCGGGATGGAGCACCAGGAGGAAGGGCACAGCCCTTCCTCCTGGCGGGGTTTGGGGCGTAGCCTCAACAAAAAAACGTTTAAAAGACTGGGATGGAGGTCCAGGAGGAAGGGCTGCGCCCT